>DAINQO010000086.1:0-12947 GCA_036742625.1 Microvirga sp. | reverse complement strand
CGAGCTGCTGGCGGCGCCAGCGGTTGCGCAGCGCGATCGCGACCGCGCGCTTGGCATCGTTCTGGCCGACGATGTAGCGCTCGAGCTCGGAGACGATCTCGCGGGGGGAGAAGGTGTTCATAGTGCTCCTTGCGACGCGCGGCGCAGCATCAGCAGCACGCGCTGGCCCTCGGTATCCACGGCTTCTCGCAGGGGGATGAAGCCCGCCTTCTCGTAGGCGCGGATCGCCCGGGCGTTCTCCGGATCGGGATCGGTGCCGACCGCGGGCGCGCCGGCGGCGAACAGACGATCGACATGGGCGCGGATGAAAGCTGAGCCATGGCCGCGGCCGAGCATGGAGGGCTCGCCGATGAACTGGTCGATGCCGCGCGATCCCGGCAGGAGATCGCCGAGATGATGCATGTCCCAGGCGCGCGGGTCATAGTCCTGGATGTAGGCAAAGGGTCGGCCCTCATGGCAGACGATCCACATCGACATGCGCGGGTCCTCGAGATCCTCCTCGAGCAGCGAGACCTGCCCGTCGGCGTCGCCCCACCAGCGCTGGACTTCCGGCGTTTCCAGCCATCGGCGCGCCATCGGCATGTCGGCTGGCGTCATCGGGCGGAAGCCGTAATCGCCTTTCGCGGCGCTCATGCCTCGAGGCTCTCCACCACCACGTTGGCGTTGGTGTAGACGCAGATCTCCGCCGCGATGGCGAGGGCGCGGCGCACGATCGCCTCCGCGTCGAGGCCGCCATCGGCGAGCGCCCGCGCGGCGGCGAGCGCGTAGTTGCCGCCGGAGCCGATCGCCGCGACCCCGCCTTCCGGCTCGATCACGTCGCCGGCGCCGGAGAGGAGAAGGCCCACCTCCTTGTCGGCGACGAGCATCATGGCCTCGAGCCGGCGCAGGTACCGGTCGGTGCGCCAATCCTTGGTCAGCTCGACGCAGGCCCGCGTGAGCTGGCCCGGATACTGCTCGAGCTTGGCTTCCAAGCGCTCGAACAGGGTGAAGGCGTCGGCGGTGGCGCCGGCAAAGCCGCCGATCACCGCGCCCTTGGCAAGCCGGCGCACCTTCTTGGCATTGCCCTTGACGATCGTCTGGCCGAGCGAGACTTGGCCGTCGCCGCCGATCACCACGCGGCCGCCTTTCCGGACCATGAGAATCGTCGTGGCGTGCATCGTCGGGACGGCGGGGTCGGGCATGGGAGTGGTCGCGGCAGGGGAACCGTGACTTAAGGCGGCCGGGACGAGATTCATAGGGGCCGCCGCTCCCCTTGCCGGCCGCCAAGCTTCCCGCCACCATGACCCCGGCGGCGGAGATCCATCCCTTCATGAGCAGCAAGCGACGGTCGTTCGAGACCGGCCATCGGCCGAAGTTCATGGTCGTCGTCGACGAGACGCCGGAATGCGACCGCGCTGCCTATTTCGCCGGCCGCCGCGCCGCCCGCACCGGGGCGAGCCTCTTGATGCTCGCCGCCGTCAGCCCGCCGGACAATTTCGAGTGGGTCGGCGTCGGCGAGGCGATGCTCGCCGAAGCGACCGCCGACGCCGAGGACCAGCTCGAAGCTGCCGCCGCCAAGGTCCGCACCGCCATCGGCGTCGACCCCGAGAAGGTGATCCGGATCGGCACCAAGGCCGAGGAGATCGTCAAGATGATCGAGGCCGACGAGGACATCTCCTTCCTGGTGCTCGCCGCCGGCACCGGGACGGAAGGGCCGGGGCCGCTCGTGTCGACGATCGCCGGCAAGGCCGCCGCGACCTTCCCGATCCCGGTCGTGATCGTGCCCGGCGGGCTCAGCGACGAGGAGATCGACGCGCTCGCGGGTTGAGATTCGGGTCTCGACCATCCACATCGGGCGGGCGATGTGCTAGACGCGTCGGCGATCCCGGCCGGCCTTGAACCGGCGCCGTGAGGCCTTTACCGATGTTCATCCAGACCGAAGCCACGCCGAATCCGGCGACCCTGAAGTTCCTGCCCGGCAAGGTGGTGATGCCCGAAGGCACCTTCGATGCCCGCAACGCGGCGGGCGCGGCGCCTTCGCCCCTTGCCCAGCGCCTGTTCGAGATCCCCGGCATCGCCGGCGTCTTCTTCGGCCACGACTTCGTCACCGTCACCAAGGGCGAGGGCGAGTGGCAGCACATGAAGCCGGCGATCCTCGCCGCCATCATGGAGCATTTCATGTCCGGCGCCCCGATCGTGATCGGGGGGACCGGCCCGGCCGGCGCGACCGACGGCGAGGAGTTCTTCGACGCGGCCGACGCCCCGACGGTCGAGACCATCAAGGAACTGCTCGAGACCCGCATCCGCCCGGCGGTCGCCGGCGACGGCGGCGACATCACCTTCCGCGGCTTCAAGGACGGCGTCGTCTACCTCAACATGAAGGGCGCCTGCTCGGGCTGCCCCTCCTCGACCGCGACCCTCAAGCACGGCATCCAGAACCTCCTGCGCCACTTCCTGCCCGACGTGCGCGAGGTCGAGGCGGTCTGACGCCGAACCCCGCTTGACCTGAGCCGCGCGCGCGGCCAAGCCCTGCCGCCGGCGCTCAGGAGACCGCGTGCGCATTCTCGCCATCGATACGGCGCTCGGCGCCTGCGCGGCTTGCGTCATGGAGGCGGAGGCGCAAGAGCCGCTGGCGCAGGAAACCCTGGTCATGGAGCGCGGCCATGCCGAGGCCCTGCTGCCGTTGCTCGATCGCCTCGTCTCGAACGTCGCGGGCGGATTTGCGAGCCTCGACCGGGTCGCCGTGACGGTCGGCCCGGGGAGCTACACCGGGCTTCGCGTCGGCATCGCCGCGGCGCGCGCGATCGGGCTTGCCGCCAGGGTTCCGGTGGTCGGCGTCACGACCCTGTCGGCACTCCTCGCCGCGCTCGTCGCCGACGAGAATCGGCGGCTCCTCGCCGCCGCGATCGACGCCAAGCACGGCCAGGTCTATTTCCAGGCGATTTCGCCCGGCGGCCAGAGCATCGTCGCGCCGAGCCTCGTGCGCGTGCGGGACGCGGCGCGGCTGATGGGCGGCACGGCCTCTCTCGTCGGCTCCGGCGCCCCGGCGGTCGCGGCCGAGATCGCCGGCATCGACATCGCGGTGCATGATTCGAAGCCTTTCCCGGACATCGCCTGGGTGGCGCGGCTAGGCCTTGTCGCGGACCCCGCCCACGCCCTGCCGAAACCGCTCTATCTTCGCGGCCCCGACGCGCGGCTGCAGGCCGGCCTGCCGCGCCGATGAAGCTGCCGGACTGGCTGTTCCGCCGCCCGGCCGCCGCCCGGATCGCGCCACTGTCGAGCCGCCACGCGGAGCGGCTCGCCGAGATCCATTCCGAAGCCTTTACCCGCCCCTGGGACGCGGTCGAGTTCGAGCGCTCGCTCGCGGAGAAGAACGTCGTCGCCGACGGGCTCTTCCTCGGCCGCCGTTACGAGCCGGCGGGGTTCATCCTCTCGCGCAAGGCGGCGGACGAGGCCGAGATCCTTTCCGTCGCGATCGCCGCCGGCTGGCGCGGCCGCGGCCATTCGGGTCCGCTCCTCGACCGCCACCTCCAGACGCTGGCGCAGGCGGGCGTGCGCTCGGTCCATCTCGAGGTCGAGGAAGGCAACCGCCCGGCGCTTGCCCTCTACCGCCGCCGCGGCTTCCGCGAGGTCGGTCGCCGGCACGGCTACTATGCGCGTCCCGACGGCACCCGCGCCGCCGCCATCACCATGAGCCGGACCTTCTAGGGCGTCGGTGGACGGGGGCGGGGGCGCTCCGTATACCGAACCCTGGAGACGAACGACGCCGGGGCGCTGGTGACGGCCGAGCACGCAGAGAGACCCGCCCGCCGGATCGGCAGCGCACTTGAGCGCGCCTGCCGCGCCAAAGGCTTGCGCATGACCGGCCAGCGCCGGGTCATCGCCCGTATCCTCGGCGAGGCCGCGGATCACCCGGACGTGGTCGAGCTCCATCGCCGCGCCGCCGCGGTCGACGACCGCATCTCGCTGTCGACGGTCTACCGCACCGTCAAGCTCCTCGAGACCGAGGGCATCATCGAGCGTCTCGAGCTCAGGGACGGCCGGGCCCGCTACGAGCGCGCGCCGCGCCAGCACCACGACCATCTGATCGATCTCGCGACCGGCGGCGTCATCGAGTTCCGCTCCGAGGAGATCGAGGCGCTGCAGACCGAAATCGCGAAGCGGCTCGGCTACCGGGTCGTCTATCACCGGCTCGAGCTCTACGCGGTGCCGCTCGACGAGGACGGCCCGGCATGATCGGGCCTTCATGAGAAGGGTCTCGGTCGGGCTGAGGCTTCTCGTCCAGGCGCTCTTCTTTTTCGCCGCCCTACCGCTGCAATATCTGGCGATCCGGCTCGGCTGGCGCCTTGCCGGATGGCTGCCGGTCTATTTCCATCGCCTGTTCCTGCGGATGTTCGGGCTGCGGATCGCGGTGAACGGGCATCTCGCGCGCGACGCCCCGGTGCTCGTGTTGGCGAACCACGTCTCCTGGCTCGACATCTCGGTCATCGGCAGCCTCGGCCCGCTGTCCTTCGTCGCGAAATCGGAGGTCGAGCGCTGGCCGGTGGTCGGCCTCTTCGCGCGGCTGCAACGGACCGTCTTCATCGATCGCGGCCGCCGCGCCCATACGGCCGAGGTGAACGCGACGGTCGCCCGGCGCCTCGCCGGGGGCGATATCATCGTGCTGTTCCCGGAAGGCACCTCGAGCGACGGCAACCGCGTGCTGCCGTTTCGCTCGTCGCTCGTCGGCGCGGCGCGGGCGGCACTCTCGGCCTCGGGCGCCGGGACGATCCAGTTGCAGCCGCTCGCGATCACCTACACGCGGCGAAACGGCTTGCCGCTGACCCGGCGAGACCGGCCGGAGATCGCCTGGTACGGCGACATGGACCTGGCGCCGCACCTCGCGGCGTTCATCGCCGGCGGCCCGTTCGAGGCGCGGGTCACCTTCGGGGCGCCGATCCCCTTCGACGCCGCAACCGATCGCAAGCGCGCCACCGCCAAGGCCGAGGCGGCGGTGCGGCGGGCCTTTTCACGCGGCTGTCGTTCCGGGGCGGCCCGAAGAGGCCGAGCCTAAGGCCATGGACAAGCGCGACGGAGCGCTGGCCGTCGGTGCGCAGCCGTGAACGACAGGCGGGAATTGCGGTTTTCTATTCTCTTGAGCGGCCGAACCGCCTAAATGGGGTCCTGCGACAGGGGAGCGGCCGCCCGGCGGTCCACAGGCGAGAATTGGTGAAGAAGCTTTTCGTCAAATCCTACGGCTGCCAGATGAACGTCTACGACGCCGAGCGCATGGCGGACGTTCTCGCGCCCGAGGGCTTCACCCAGACGGCCGACATGGCGGAGGCCGACGTCGTCATCCTCAACACCTGCCACATCCGCGAGAAGGCAGCCGAGAAGGTCTATTCCGAGCTTGGCCGGGTGCGGCAGACGAAGCGCGCCCGGGCGGCCGGGGGGCGCGCGACGACGGTCGTCGTCGCGGGCTGCGTCGCCCAGGCCGAAGGCCGGGAGATCATCCGCCGCGCGCCGGTGGTCGACGTGGTCGTCGGCCCGCAGAGCTATCACCGCCTGTCCGCGCTCATCGCCCGCGCTGCCGCTGAGGGCGGGGCCGTCGACACCGAATTCCCGGTCGAGGACAAGTTCGACCATCTCCCGCCGGTGCGCGGCCGCGGCGCAACCGCCTTCCTGACGATCCAGGAAGGCTGCGACAAGTTCTGCACCTTCTGCGTCGTGCCCTACACCCGCGGCGCCGAGGTCTCGCGGCCGGCCGCCAAGATCGTCGCGGAGGCCGAGCGCCTCGCCGACGCCGGGGTGCGCGAGATCACGCTCATCGGGCAGAACGTCAACGCCTATCACGGCGACGGGCCGGACGGGCGCGTGTGGTCCCTCGCGCGCCTCGTCGAGCGCCTCGCCGAGATCCCGGGCCTCGCGCGCCTGCGCTATACGACGAGCCATCCGCGCGACATGGACGACGCGCTGATCGCGGCCCATCGCGATCTTGCGGCGCTCATGCCTTATCTGCATCTGCCGGTGCAGGCGGGCTCGGACCGCGTGCTGACGGCCATGAACCGCAGGCATACAGGCGACGAATACCGCCGCCTGATCGACCGCGTGCGCCGGGCGCGCCCCGACATCGCCCTCTCGTCCGACTTCATCGTCGGCTTCCCGGGCGAGACGGAGAGCGAGTTCGAGGACACGGTGCGGCTTGTCGCGGACATCGGTTTCGCGAGCGCCTTCTCGTTCAAGTACAGCCCGCGGCCGGGAACGCCCGGCGCCGAGCTTGCCGACCGGGTGCCGGAGGCGGTCATGGCCGAGCGCCTGGCGCGCCTGCAGGCGCTGCTCGAAAGCCAGCGCCAGGCCTTCAACCGGGCAACCGTCGGGCGCGAGATCGACGTCCTTCTGGAGAAGCCGGGCCGCCATGCCGGCCAGCTCGCCGGCAAGTCGCCGTATCTCCAGGCGGTGCAGATCGAGGCCGGCCGCCGGCAGATCGGCGATATCGTGCCGGTCCGGATCGTCCGGGCGGGGTCGAACAGCCTGTTCGGCGAGGCGGCGGATGCCGCCGCGCTGACGGCGGCGGCGTGAAGGGAGAGCGCGATTTGAGGCCATCGGACAGCGCGACGGCGCGGGGGCAGCGCGGCAAGGCCGTCCCTCCACCTCCCCCGGGTGTCGTCGACGAGACCGCCGAGATCACGCTCACCTTCGACGACAACCGGCTCGCCAGCCTCCTTTTCGGTCATTACGACCAGAACCTCGCCCATCTCGAGCGCCGGCTCGGGGTCGTCGCCAATGCCAACGGCAACCGCGTCGTGCTGAAAGGCGCTCCGGACGCCTCCGAACAGGCAAGACGCGTGCTCGAGGGGCTCTACGACCGGGTGCGCGGCGGTGCGCCGCTGTCGCTCGGCGACGTCGACGGCGCGATCCAGGAGAGCGTGCTGCAGGGCAACCTCTTTCCGGCGCGGGCGGAAGCGCCGGCCGGCGCGCGCCCGAGCTTCGACCAGGTCGCGACCCGCAAGCGTGGGCCGGTGCGGGCCCGCAACGCCGCGCAGGACGCCTACATCAAGGCGCTGCGCCAGAACGAGCTCGTCTTCGCCGAGGGCCCCGCCGGCACCGGCAAGACCTGGCTCGCGGTCGGGCACGCCGTGTCGCTCCTCGAGCAGGGCCAGGCCGAGCGGCTCATCCTGTCGCGCCCCGCCGTCGAGGCCGGCGAACGGCTCGGCTTCCTGCCCGGCGACATGCGCGAGAAGGTCGACCCTTACCTGCGGCCGATCTACGACGCGCTCTACGACTTCATGGAGGCGCGCCACGTCGAGCGCGGGCTTGCGACCGGCATGATCGAGATCGCGCCGCTCGCCTTCATGCGCGGCCGCACCTTGACGAACGCTGTCGTGCTTCTCGACGAGGCGCAGAATACGACGACGATGCAGATGAAGATGTTCCTGACCCGTCTCGGCGAGGGCTCGCGCATGATCGTGACCGGCGACCCGAGCCAGGTCGACCTGCCGCCGGGCCAGAAATCCGGCCTGATCGAGGCGACGCGCATCCTGTCGGGCGTGGAGGGCATCAGCCGGATCATCTTCCGCGACGTCGACGTGGTGCGCCACGATCTCGTGCGCCGCATCGTCACCGCCTATGACGCCGACGCGGCGGCCGCGATCGTGCCGGCGCGCAAAAGCGGCCGCGAGCCGTGATCGCGCTCGATCTTGCCGCCACGTCGGAGCGCTGGGCGGCGCTCGGCGATGTCGAGGCTCTGGCGCGCCGCGCCGTCGAGGCCGCGCTGGCGGTCGCCGAGAACCCGCCGCGACAGGAGAATGTCGAGCTCAGCCTGCTTCTCGCCGACGACGAGGCTGTTCGCGCCCTGAATTGCGCCTGGCGCGGCAAGGACAAGGCCACGAATGTTCTGTCCTTTCCGGCAAATCCGCACCCCGGGATGCCGGGATGCCAGCCGCTCGGCGATGTCGCGCTCGCCTTCGGAACGGTGGCGCGCGAGGCGGAAAGCGAGGGCAAGACCTTGGCGGACCACGCGACGCACCTTATTGTCCACGGCGTCCTGCACCTTCTCGGCTACGATCACGAGACCGAAGCCGAGGCGGAGATCATGGAGGCGCTCGAGGTCGAAGCCCTGGCGCGGCTTGGGATCGCCGATCCCTATCGCGAGATGGCGGCCTGACCGGCGCAAATCTTTCAGCCATGAACGATGATCGAAGTTCCATCGCCCGCGTCGGAGAGATTTCCGACAGCGAAGGCGCGCGGGCGCGCTGGTACGACCGCCTGCTGACGCGCGTCGGCCTGAAGTCCCGCGATTCGATCCGCGACGACCTGGAGGAAGCGCTCGCCGAGATCGGCGAGGAGAACTTCTCGCCGCAAGAGCGGGCGATGCTGAAGAATGTGCTCGGCTTCCACCGCATCCGCGTCGACGACGTGATGGTGCCGCGGGTCGATATCGTGTCGGTGCCCTTCGAGGCGACGCTCGGCGAACTGCTCGAGCTTTTCCGCACCGCCGGACACTCGCGCCTGCCGGTGTTCGGCGAGACCCTCGACGACCCGAAGGGCATGGTTCATATCCGCGACTTCCTCGACTACATCGCGGCGCGCGCCGAGGCCGGCAGGCCGAGCAGCCCGGAGAGACCCGGCGAGAAGCCGCCGAGCCTCGGCGAGGTCGACCTCTCGGTGACGCTCTCGACCGCCAGGATCCTCCGGCCGGTGCTCTTCGCCCCACCCTCGATGCCGGCGGTCGATCTCCTCGTCCGAATGCAGGCGACGCGCACCCATATGGCCTTGGTGATCGACGAATACGGCGGCACGGACGGCCTCGTCTCGATCGAGGACCTCGTCGAGATGGTGGTCGGCGACATCGAGGACGAGCACGATGTCGCCTCGGGGCGCATGATCCTGCGCGAGGGCGACACCTTCGTCGCCGACGCGCGAGCCAGCCTCGAGGAGGTCTCCGAGGCCCTCGGCGTCGACCTCGCGATCGGCGAATTGGCCGAGGAGGTCGATACGGTCGGCGGGCTCATCGTGACGCTCGCCGGCCGCGTGCCGTCGCGAAGCGAGCTCATCGCCGGTCCGGACCAGCTCGAGTTCGAGGTGCTGGACGCCGATCCGCGCCGGGTGAAGCGGCTGCGCATCCATCGCCGCCCCGGCGGCGCTGCGCCGCCGCGGGCGGTGCCGAAACCCGAGGCGCCGGCGAAGGCGCTGGCGCCCGCAACACCTTCAACGGCGACCTCACCCACCTCGACGCCCGCGCCGTCGCCCGAGACGAGCGCCCAAGACGCGCCTCCTCTCGTCACGACAATGGAGGCGCCGCCGGCCCGCACGGACGCGAGCGCCCGCCAGGCATGAAGGCCCTCGCCTCCCGCGTCATTCTCGCTTCGGGATGGCAGCGCGCGCTGATCGGTTTTGCGGCCGGCGCCGCCGGTGCGCTCGCGATGCCGCCCTTCGGCATCCTGCCGACGCTTGCGGTATCGCTCACGGTCGCGGTCTGGCTCGTCGACGGTGCGGCGGCGGGTGGGCGCTTCGGCGCCGCCTCGACGCTCATCTCGGCCGGCGTCGCCGGCTGGTGGTGGGGCTTCGGCTATTTCGTCGCCGGACTGTGGTGGCTCGGCTCGGCGTTCCTCGTCGAAGCCGATCAGTTCGCCTGGGCCCTGCCGTTCGGCGTGCTCGGGCTGCCGGCGCTGCTCGCGGTCTTTCCCGCCCTGGGTTTTGCTCTTTCGCGAGCCTTATGGTCCCCCGGCGCGGGGCGGCTCTTCGCTTTCGCCTTCGGCCTGACGGTTTCGGAATGGCTGCGCGGCACAGCCTTCACCGGGTTCCCGTGGAACACGATCGGCATGGCGCTCGGCCAGAACCTCTGGCTGATGCAGGCGGCTTCGGCGATCGGGCTCTACGGCCTGACGATCCTCGCCATCCTGATCTGCGCGGCACCGGCGACGCTCGGGACCGGCGACGCCGGATCGCGCCGCTGGGTGGCGCCTGGCCTCTCCCTTTCGGCCCTCGCGCTCCTCGCCGCGTTCGGGGCCTGGCGCGTGCCGCGCGCCGCGACGCCGACGGTCGCCGGGGTGAAGCTGCGGATCATGCAGCCGAACCTGCCGCAGGACGCCAAGTTCAGGCCGGAGAACCGCGACGCGGTCATGCGGCGCTATCTGTCGATCAGCGACCGCGCCACCTCGCCGACGTCGAACGGGGTCGCCGATGCCACGCATCTGATCTGGCCCGAATCCGCCTTCCCCTTCCTGCTTCATCGCGACGCAAAGGCGCTGGCGCAGATCGCGGCCTTGCTGCCGCCTGGAGCGACGCTGATCACCGGCGCCGCGCGTGCCGACGACCCCCCGGGGGGCGAGGAGCCCTCACGCTATTTCAACGCCATCCAGGTCGTCTCGCCCGAGGGTGCGATCATCGCCACCTACGACAAGGCCCACCTCGTGCCGTTCGGGGAGTACTTCCCGCATTTCCTCGACGCGGCGCTGCGGAGCTTTGGCCTGCGCCAGTTCGTCCATGTGCCGGGCGGCTTCGAGGCCGGCGAAAGCCGCAAGCCGCTCGCCGTGCCGGGCCTGCCGCCGGTCGCGCCGACGATCTGCTATGAGGCGATCTTCCCCGGCGGCGTGGTGCTGGAGGGAACCCGGCCGGGTCTTATTCTTAACGTTACCAACGATGCCTGGTTCGGCATCACGCCCGGTCCCCATCAGCACTACGCGCAAGCGCGCCTGCGGGCGGTCGAAGAGGGGCTTCCCCTCGTCCGCGCCGCCAACAACGGCATCTCGGCGGTGATCGACCCGTACGGCCGCGCCCCCGGGCTGATTCCGCTCGGGGTCGAGGGTGTGCTCGATGCGGGCTTGCCGACCGCAATCTGGCCCACATCTTTTAGCAATCTTGGCCGTATTTTTTTAACAGGCCTCCTCCTATCGTGCGGTGCTTCGGCTCTAAGCGCGCGCAGAAAGCCGCGGCCCCCCCAGAAAAGAAGGTTTGGCCAGTGAAGCGACCTGCGGATCGAGCCCGAACGGGTTCGAGTGCGATTACGAAGGCGCCCAATCCGGTCGACCGGCATGTGGGAAGCCGGGTGCGCATGCGGCGCATGCTTGTCGGGATGAGCCAGGAGAAGCTCGGCGATTCGCTCGGCATCACCTTCCAGCAGATCCAGAAATACGAGAAGGGCACGAACCGGATCGGCGCCAGCCGGCTGCATCAGATCGCGCGCGTGCTCGGCGTTCCGATCGAGTTCTTCTACGACGGCGCGCCGCAGATCGGGACGGTTGCGGGCTTTGCCGAGTCGCCGTCCTCGGGCTACGTCGCCGATTTTCTGACGACGTCCGAAGGGCTCGAGCTGATCAAGGCCTTCATCGGCATCAAGGACTCCAAGGTCCGCCGTCGCATCGTCGATCTCGCGAAAGCGCTCGCGAACGCCGAATAGCGCGGGCCCGCCTTGAGCGGCACCGGCGAGAGCTCTCGCCGCTTCACTTGACCCGTTTTCACTTGACCCGTTGCGCCGGCCGGGGCAAAAGCCCGCGTCCGGCGGCGAACGCGCCGGCTTTTTGGCGGAGCGTGGCCGCGAACGAGAGCTGCCCGCCGCCGTTTTCTGACGCGAAAGCAGGGGGCCTCCGCCGTGACCCGAGCGAACTATTTCTTCACCAGCGAGTCCGTGTCCGAAGGTCATCCGGACAAGGTCTGCGACCGCATCTCCGACGAAGTCGTCGATCTCTTCTTTCGCGAGGCCGAGACGCAGGGCTTTGATCCGTGGCGGGTGCGGGTGGCTTGCGAGACGCTGGCCACGACAAATCGCATCGTCATCGCCGGCGAGTACCGCGGCCCCGGCACCGTGACCCGCGACCTCATCGCTCATCAGGCCCGCATGGCGGTGAAGGACATCGGCTACGAGCAGGCCGGCTTCCACTGGAACGAGGCCGCGGTCGAGGTGCTGCTGCACGCCCAGTCGGCCGACATCGCGCAGGGCGTCGACGCCGCCGCCGCGAAGGACGAGGGCGCCGGCGACCAGGGCATCATGTTCGGGCACGCTTGCGACGAAACTCCCGAGCTGATGCCGGCGCCCATCCTCTACGCCCACAAGATCCTGGAAACGCTGGCGAAAGCGCGGAAGTCCAAGGCCAATGGCGGCGCCAAGCTCGGCCCGGATGCGAAGAGCCAGGTCACGGTGCGTTACGGCAACGGCAAGCCGGTTGCCGTCACGCAGATCGTGCTCTCGACGCAACACCTTGACGAGTCGCTCGATTCCGCCGGCGTGCGGGCGATCGTCGAGCCCTATATCCGCCAGTCCCTGCCCGGCGACTGGATCTCCAAGGACACCGTCTGGCACGTCAATCCGACCGGCAAGTTCGTCATCGGCGGCCCGGACGGGGATTGCGGGCTCACCGGCCGCAAGATCATCGTCGACACCTATGGCGGCGCCGCCCCGCATGGCGGCGGCGCGTTCTCGGGCAAGGACCCGACCAAGGTCGACCGCTCGGCCGCCTACGCGGCACGCTACCTCGCCAAGAACGTCGTCGCGGCGGGCTTGGCGGCGCGCTGCACGATCCAGCTCTCCTATGCGATCGGGGTCGCAAAGCCGCTCTCGATCTACGCCAACACCTACGGCACCGGCCAGGTCGACGAGGGCAAGCTCGAGTCGACGCTGATGGATCTGATGGATTTGTCGCCGCGCGGCATCCGCACCCATCTCAACCTCAACCGGCCGATCTACGCCCGCACCGCCTCCTACGGCCATTTCGGGCGCGCCCCGCAGAACGACGGCGGCTTCTCCTGGGAGCGCACCGACCTCGTGCCGCAGCTCAAATCGGCGCTGGCGTAACGCCGCTCCCCTTGCGGGAGAGGCCGTCTGGGCAAAGCCGAGCGGGTGAGGCGCCGCACGGCGCCTTCTACGGCCGGCGCAAGGGAAAAGCCCTCCGCAAGGGCCAGCAAGACCTTCTCGCGACGCTCCTGCCGGGCCTGCGCGTGCCCGAAGCCGGGCCGGTCGAGCCGGAGACGCTGTTCGGACCGCTTCCCGACCG
>DAINQO010000085.1:10575-13071 GCA_036742625.1 Microvirga sp. | reverse complement strand
CGGCTTGCGGTCGAGGCCTCGCCGGCAACCGGCGAGCTGCGCGCCGTCGGATTCGAGCCGACGTCGAGGCAGATGGCCGAGGCGCTGCCGGCGACCGAACGCTTCGAGGGCCGAATCACTACCGACGGGCGCTTGGAATCGGCGCGGCAAGCCGCCTGAATCTCGGCAAGAGCCGGGGTGAGCCGCTACATTGTGCGCTGCAGCGACTGAGCCGGGCGCATGGCGGCATGTTCTCGGCACATGGAACCAGAGCCAAAAACGCCCATGAAAGCTGAAATTTAGTTGAGTCTCATAGGCCTTTCGCCACTATGAGCGGCATTCCAGCGACAATTTCAGAATTCTGTTTAGAGGCGCGCCGACCCGCCGGGCGGCTGTGACTTGCAATCTATGCTGCGCCGCACAATTCTCCCTGCATGCACATTCCCGCACCAGACGACGTCATCCGCCGCGACCTTCCGGACGCGGCAATCCATTCACCAAAGACCCGCCGCGCCGAGCGGCAGGGCAAGCGCGGACGGCTGTCGCTCGCTCTCCAGGGCGGCGGCTCCTTCGGCGCCTTTACCTGGGGCGTGCTCGATCGCCTGCTCGAGGAGGAGGACCTCCCCTTCGACATAGTGAGCGGCGCGAGCGCCGGCGCGATCAACGCCGTCGTGATGGCGACCGGCCTCGCCAAGGGCGGGCGCGAGGAGGCGCGAGCGCGCCTCGAGCACTTCTGGACGCGCGTCAGCGAGGTCGCGCCGCGGGCAAGCTCGAACGCCGCGGCCGCGATGGCGACGCGGCTCCTCTCACCCTATCAGTTCAACCCCTTCAACGTGAACCCGCTGCGCACGATCCTCTCGGAAGAGGTCGATTTCGACGCGCTGCGGGCGAAGCCGCCGCTGCGGCTCCTCATCGCCGCGACGCGGGTGAGCGACGGCAGCCTGCGCGTCTTTCGCGAGAAGGCGGTGACGCTCGAGGCGGTGCTCGCCTCAGCCTGCCTGCCGCTGCTCCATCACGCCGTCGAGATCGACGGCGAGGCCTATTGGGACGGTGCCTATTCGGCAAACCCGCCGATCGTGCCGTTGATCGCAGCGTCGCGCGCCTCCGACGCGCTCGTCGTCCAGATCATCCCGACCGCGAGCGACGAGACGCCGACAAGCTCCGCCGACATCATCAAGCGCATGCAGCAGATCACCTTCAACAGCTCGCTCCTGCGCGAGATGGAGGCGCTTTCGGCGATGACGAAGCTGTCCGGCCCGGACGCCGAAGGCTCGGCGCTGTCGCGCAAGCTCCAGCGCCTGCGCCTCCACCACATCAACGCCGAGAAGCACGTGCCCGGCCTCGCCCAGGCGAGCGCGCTCGATCTCGACTGGGACTTCCTTTGCGGCTTGCGCGATCATGGCCGGGCTGCCGCGGAGGGCTGGCTCGCGGCAAAGGCCTGATCGCGGCGGTGGTGCCACGGCCACGGTTAACCCTTTGGTAACCACGTTTCACTCACGGTCGCACGGACCTGATCCTGTGACTGGGGGGTGAAAGTCATGGCGAAGGATGCGAACGCGCGCGCGGCTGACGCGCCGCCGGTCTACCTCGACATCTGCCGGCGCTATGTCGGCGCGCGCCTGCGGACCGCCTACGCCTATCTCGAGGCCGAGCCGCTGCCGCATGAGCATGTCGAGCTCGTGCTCAAGCTGCGGCAGCGCGAGCGCGACCTGGCGCGCAAGCGCTGAGCCTCGCGCCTGTTGATGCCGCGGCATTCGCGGTCGACGGCCGTTAGCATACGTTTAATCATCACCACGCAGGCTCGGGTGATTCCATTTCCGAGGGGGCTTCGTTCATGAACGTCATCGTGTTCGCGTCGCGCAAGGGCGGCTCGGGAAAAAGCACGCTCACCGCGCATCTGGCGGCGCAGGCGGCGCGCCCGTCGCGGGGCTGCCTCCTGATCGACGCCGACCCGCAAGGCTCGCTGTCGCTGTGGCACGAGCTGCGCGGCAGCGACCGCCCGGCGCTCAGGCGCGCGACGCGCGGCGTCGAGGAGGCGGTCAAGGCGGCACGGCGCGAAGGCTACGAGTGGGTGTTCGTCGACACGCCGCCGAACCGGTCGAGCCTCGTCGCCGAGGCGATCGCTCTCGCGACCCTCGTCGTCATCCCGGCCCGGCCGAGCGTGTTCGACATCGCCGCCGTGACCGACACCATCGCGCTCTGCCGCGAGCTGAAGAAGCCCTATGCGGTGGTCATCAATGCCGCGCCGGCAAAGCGCAACGACGCCGAAGCCGCGATCGTCTCCGACGCGCGCGCCGGCCTCACGGCGATCAAGGTGCCGCTGTGGTCGGGCCAGATCACCCAGCGCAGCGACTTCTGCTTTGCGCTCGGCGCCGGCGCCGGCATCAGGGAGTTCGATCCCGATTCGCTCGCCGCGGCCGAGATGACGCAGCTGTGGGGCGCGATCGAAAAGTCGGTGAAGGCGATCAACGGCGCCCATCAGACCGCGCGCGCCATGCACCGGGCCGCCGCCTGAGG
>DAINQO010000085.1:0-10475 GCA_036742625.1 Microvirga sp. | reverse complement strand
CGATCAACGGCGCCCATCAGACCGCGCGCGCCATGCACCGGGCCGCCGCCTGAGGCATCAGGCCGCCGCTCCTCAAGAGCGCGATGACTTCTCTTCGAGGCGTCATTCCGCTCTATCTCTTTAGTTGAGCATGATCTTTTCCGAAAACCGGTAGCCACTTTTCGGGATCATGCTCAATGCAGGAGCGGCGCCTTCAGGAAGCCGTTGCGATCGCCCGACGCGACGGCGATGTCGGCGCTGCGGCCGTCGCGCTCGATCGTCAGCGGCACCTCGACGCCGGCGTGGCCGAGCGCCCACACGCGCCGGAAAAAGCCGGCGAGATTGCGCAGCTTCGATCCGCGCACGGCGAGGATCGCGTCGCCGACCTTGAGGCCGGCGCGCTCGGCCGGGCCGCCATCGGCGAGGCCGACCACCATGACCTTGTCGTCGGCCTCGGTCGCGAACAGCCCGAGCCAGGGCCGGGCCGGGCGGTTCGGCCGCCCGAGCGTCAGGAGATCCGGCAGGATCGGCTTGAGGAGGTCGATCGGCACGACCATGTTGAGAAGGCCGGGCCGGCCGCCCTCGCCCACATGCTGGAGCTGCAGCGAGCCGATGCCGATGAGGTCGCCGGCCGGTCCGATCACCGCGGTGCCGCCCCAATGCGGGTGGGCCGGGGCGGTGAAGATCGCCTCGTCGAGGACGTACTCCCAATAGCCGGCGAATTCCTGCTTCGCGACGATCCGGGCCGCGACCGAGCGGGCGCGCCCGCCGGAGCCCGCGACGACGACGCGCTCGCCAAGCCCGGCGGCCTTCGAATCGCCGAGCGCCAGCGTCGGCAGGTCGAGCCGGCCGAGCGCCTGCACGAGGCCGAAGCCCGTCGCCTGGTCGTAGCCGAGGACGTGGCCCTGCACGGCGCGGCCGTCGCCGGTGATGAGCCAGACCGACTGCGCCTCGGTGACGAGGTAGCCGATCGTGAGCACGATGCCGTCCTGGATCTGGACGCCGCTGCCGGCGCGCTCGGTGCCGAGCGTCTGGGCCGTGAAGGCGTCGGGCGGCACCGTCGCCGAGACGCCGACGACGGCCGACAGCGCGCGCTCGAGATCGTAGGGGTAGTCCTGGGGCTTCGGCTGGACGCCGGGCGGCACCTTCCAGTCGTTCGAGCCCGCCATGTGATCATCCCTCCCGAGCCGGGCGCCGGCGCGGCCCGACGCTGAGATAAGCCCCGCCGCGCGCTTGGCAAGCACGGGGCGGGCTACGGCGGCACCACCGTGACCTCGGAGAAGCCGATCGTCACCGCGGTGCCGGCGGGCAGCGGCGCGCGGGTGCGGCGGTCGACGACGAAGAGCTCCCCGAGCGGCGTCGCGAGCGTGTACTCGATATGGCGGCCGAGATAGGAGCCCTTGACGACGGTTGCCGCAACGGCGGCGCCGTTCGCCGGCCCGCCGCCGTTCGGCGCGGCGCCGATCGCGACCGCGTCGGGACGGACCGCGACCTTCACCGGGCCCTTGCGGGCGCCGCGCCGGGCGAGCTCGACCTCGAGCGGCCCGAGGCGCACCAGGGCGCGCTCGCCGCGCTCCTCGATCACCTCGGCGTCCAAGAGGTTCGCGTCGCCGATGAAGTCGGCGACGAACAGGCTCGAGGGCTCCTCGTAGAGCTCACGCGGCGTGCCGATCTGGGCGATCTTCGCGTTCGACATCACGATGATGCGGTCGGAGACCGCGAGCGCCTCCTCCTGGTCATGGGTCACGTAGGCGACGGTGAGGTTCAGCTTCTGCTGCAGCTGGCGGATATCCTCGCGCACGCGCCGGCGCAGCTTGGCGTCGAGGTTCGACAGCGGCTCGTCGAAGAGCAGCACCTTCGGCTCGAGCACGAGCGCCCGCGCCACCGCGACGCGCTGCTGCTGCCCGCCCGAAAGCTCGGAGGGCGAACGTTTCTCGAGCCCGGAAAGGCCGACGAGCGCGAGCTTCTCCTGCGCGAGCTCGCGCGCCTGCCGCTTCGGCGCGCCCTGCACGGTCGGCCCGTAGGCGACGTTGTCGAGCACCGACATGTGCGGGAACAGCGCGTAGCTCTGGAACACCATGCTGACGTCGCGCTCGGAGGCCGACAGCGTCGTCACGTCCTCCTCGCCGATGAGGATGCAACCTTCGCTCGCGATCTCCAGCCCGGCGATGAGGCGCAGCGTCGTGGTCTTGCCGCAGCCCGACGGCCCGAGCAGCGTCACGAGCGTGCCCGGCGCGATCGTGAACGAGACGTCGTCGACCGCCGTGACGGCGCCGTAGCGCTTGGTGACGGCGCGGAACTCGAGGGAGGACGGGGCGGCGGTCGTCATTTCGGCTGCGACTTCACCTCGGCGTCCCATTTGCGCAGGAGCCGGACGCGCTCGGCCGAGGAGCCGTACTTCGCCGTGTCGTAGGCGATGAGCTTGATCTCGGCGAGCTTCGGCGCCTGGGCTGAGACCTTGGCGCCCTTGTTCGAGGGCACCCAATAGATCTTCAGCCCTTCGCCGACGAGCGACTGGGCTTCGGCCGAGAGCGTCCAGTCATAGAAGCGGCGTGCCGCCTCGGGGTTCTTGCCGCCGCGCACGAGCGAGACCGAGCCGGTCTCGTAGCCGGTGCCCTCGCAGGGCGCGACGGTCCTGACGGGTGCGCCGTCGACGATCATCGTCACCATGTCGTGCATGAAGGCGAGGCCGACGGCGGTCTCGCCGAGCGCCGTCGCCTTGACCGGCGCGGCGCCCGACTTGGTGTACTGGTTGACGTTGCGGTGCAGGCTTTTCAGGTACTCGAACGCCTTTTCCTCGCCCATGAGCTGGACGAGCGAGGCGAGGAGCACATAGGCGGTGCCGGAGGAGTTCGGGTCCGAGACCTGGACCTCGTCCTTGAAGCGCGGATCGAGGAGGTCGGCCCAGCATTTCGGCTCGGGGAGGCGGCGCTCGGCCAGCACCTTGGTGTTGTAGCCGATGCCGAGCGCGCCGAGATAGATGCCGGCGGTGCGCCAGCGCGCCTGCTCGGCGTGGCGCACCGCCCAGTCGTGCAGCTCGGACAGCATCGGCGATTTGTATTCGTCGAGCAGCCCCTCCTCGGCGGCCTGCAGGTGCGGATCGCCGGGACCGCCCCACCACACATCGGCGCGCGGGTTCGCGGCCTCGGCTTTGAGCTGCGCATAGGTCTCGCCGGTGCTCTTGCGGACCATCGCGACCTTGATGCCGGTCTGGCGCTCGAACGCCGCGACGCCGAGGCGGCACTGCTCCTCGAGGATCGAGCAGTAGACGGTGAGCGGCGCCTGCGCCGGCGCGCTCGCGGCAGAAAGCGCGAGGGCGATCAGGGCGCCGGCGACAAGGACAGACCGTTTCATTGCGGACCTCGTATGGACAAAGGGCGATCCTCCCAAGCCCCTCATCCGGAGGTGCGAGCGAAGGCGAGCCTCGAAGGACGCACTATGCCGATGCAGCGCCGCACTGCCGGTGCGTGCTTCGAGGCTCCCCCGGGTCAAGCCCGGGGTCGCACCTCAGCATGAGGAGATTTGATGATGAGGAGATTTGATGCGCCCGTATAGAGCAACGTCCATGGCTCAAGACAGCTAGCCCGCTGCCGGCGCGGCGATGATACCGGCCGCCTGCTCCCGTGCCGCCTGCGGCAGCGCGAGCATGATCAGGGCGCCGGCAAGAAGGACAGACCGTTTCATTGCGGACCTCGTATGGACAAAAGGCGATCCTCCCCAGCCCCTCATCCTGAGGTGCGAGCGAACGCGAGCCTCGAAGGACGCAACCCTGCCGATGCAGCGCCCGACCGCGGTGCGTGCTTCGAGGCTCGGCCTTCGG
Source organism: Microvirga sp. (assembly GCA_036742625.1). Lineage (GTDB taxonomy): Bacteria > Pseudomonadota > Alphaproteobacteria > Rhizobiales > Beijerinckiaceae > JAJKJG01. The sequence goes on along the minus strand of DAINQO010000085.1, from coordinate 6,676 downwards.
CCTCGCACCTCAGCATGAGCAACGTCCACGGACAAAGGGCGAGCTGTCGAGCCCTGAAATTCGCTCATCCGGACCACCCTCCCAAGCCCTCATCCTGAGGTGCGAGCGAACGCGAGCCTCGAAGGACGCAACCCTGCCGATGCAGCGCCCGACCGCGGTGCGTGCTTCGAGGCTCGGCCTTCGGCCTCGCACCTCAGCATGAGGAGATTTGATGCGCCCAGATAGAGCAACGTCCATTCCTGAGCGCCCTCCCAAGCCCTCATCCTGAGGTGCGAGCGAACGCGAGCCTCGAAGGACGCAACCCTGCCGATGCAGCGCCGCACTGCCGGTGCGTGCTTCGAGGCTTCCCCGGGTCAAGCCCGGGGTCGCACCTCAGCATGAGGAGATTTGATGCGCCCGTATAGAGCAACCTCCATGGCTCAAGACACGCTAGCCCGCCGCCGCGACGGTGCCGGCCGGCGCGACTGCCGTCGCATCGCGGCGTCCGAGCCGGCGCTCGCCGACGGCGAGCTGGATCAGGAGGATGGCGACGAGCATCACCGCGATCAGCACCGAGGAATAGGCGATGGCGAGGCCGAACTCGCCGGCCTCGACCCGGCCGACGATGTAGGTCGTCGCCATGTTGTACTCGGCCGTGACGAGGAAGATCACGGCGCTGACCGCCGTCATCGCCCGCACGAAGCTGTAGACGAGCGCGGCGACGACGGCCGGGCGCAGCAGCGGCAGGATGACCCGGCGCACGGTCGAAAACGAGCGCGCGCCGAGCGTCAGCGAGGCCTCGTCGAGGCTGCGGTCGATCTGCGCCAGCGTCGCGATGCCGGAGCGCACCGCGACCGGCATGTTGCGGAACACGAAGCACATCACGAGGACGAAGGCGGTGCCGGTGATCTCGATCGGCGGCACGTTGAAGGCGAGGATGTAGGAGACGCCGACGACGGTGCCGGGGATCGCGAAGCTCAGCATGGTGCCGAACTCGAAGGCGCGCCGGCCGGAGAAATTCTGCCGCGTCAGCAGATAGGCGGTGAGGAGGCCGACGGCGGCGGTGAGCGGCGCAGCGATCGCCGCGACCTTCAGCGTCGCCGCAAAGGAATCCCAGGCCGAGCCGGAGAAGAACAGCCCGCGCGCCGTCTGCTCGATGCGAAAGCCGGTCAGGTAGTGCTCGAGCGTCACGGTGTAGTCGCGGCCCATGGCGCGCACGAAGCCGCCGACGAGGATGATGGCATAGACCACGAAGGTGAAGGCCGCCCAAGGGATCGCGACGCCGTAGCAGAGCCAGGCGATGCCGCGCGGCAGCCGCAGCGGCAGGCCGGAATCGCCCTTGCCGGTGACCGTCGTGTAGACGCGCTTGCCGAGCCAGGCGTACTGCACGAAGAACGCCGCGAGCGTGAAGCCGAGCAGCACGATCGAGAGCACGGCGGCGCGGCCCTGGTCGTGCGCGGCGCCGACGACGGCAAAGAAGATCTTCGTCGACAGCACCTCGAAATTGCCGCCGAGCACGAGCGGGTTGCCGAAATCGGCCATGCTCTCGATGAAGCCGAGCAGGAAGGCGTTGGCGAGCCCCGGCCGCATCAGCGGCAGCGAGATGGTGCGGAACGTCGTCCAGCCCTTCGCCCGCAAGGTCTGCGACGCCTCCTCGAGCGAGGGGCTGATGCCCTGCACGACGCCGATCAGGACGAGGAAAGCGATCGGCGTGAACGCGAGGAGCTGCGCGATGAGGATGCCGGGCAAGCCGTAGATCCAGCGCGAGCGCGGCACGCCGAACCACTCCGACAGCGCCGCCGACGCGGCGCCCGAGCGGCCGAAGAGGAGGATCAGGGCGAGGCCGATGACGAAGGGCGGGGTGATGATCGGCAGCACCGTGAGAATCCGCAGCGCGCCCTTGTGGCGGAAATTCGTGCGCGTCGCGATGAGCGCGAAGGCGAGGCCGAGCACGGTCGATCCGATGCCGACCACGACGGCGAGGAAGAGCGTGTTCCAGGCGACCCCGCAGCGCAGGCCGCCGCTGAGGCAGTCGAGCCCCCAGACCGAGCTCTCGGTGAACTTGTCGAGGAACGCCGCCGGGGAGAAGCCGCCGGCCTTGTCCTGGAAGGCGCTGGCGAGGATCGTCGTCACCGGGAAGAACACGAAGAGCGCGATCAGCGCGACGACAAGCGCGATCGAGGCGACGACGAAGACGTCGCCGCGGCACCAGGCCCGCGCCGCGAGCCCGTGGCAGAGCAGCATCAGGAAGGCGAGCCCGACGAGCGCCGCGCCGAAGCCCATGCCGCCCTGGCGCGGCCCCGGCCCGCCGAAGAGATCGGCGAGCCAGGCCGCGCTCCAGCCGCGATGCCCGATGGCGAAGCCCTCGACGATGAGCCAGGCGAGGCCGAGAAGGCCGGCAAGGACGAGCCGCCGCGCCGTCATCTCGCGGTCGCTGCGGGCGAGGAGCGGGAGGGTCGCAATGCCGAGCGGAACGAGAAACGGCAGGAGCCACGCGGCCCGCCCGGCGAGCCCGAGCCCAAGCCCGCTCCCGGCCTCGCCGAACGGATAGCCGGAAAGATCGCCGACGAGATACCAGGGCATGACCGCATAGCCCGCCCAGGCAAGCGCCAGCCAAACGCGCGCGGCCCGGCTCACGGACGCGACCCGGAGGGAGCGCACATCCCCTCACATTGAAGGTCGGCGGCACGCATCTCCTCCCTCCCCCCGCTCGCGAAGCGAGTGGTGGGGAGGGCCGACTCGGGCAAAGCCCGAGCGGGGTGGGGGGTGCTTCCCCGAGGCGCTTCGTCGACGATCGGGCGCGGGTGTCGATGGCAGCTCTGGCCCAACCGCCGCATCATTCTCGTCTCCCTCCCGCCTCGCCCAGCCACCCCCCACCCCTACCCCTCCCCGCCGCTCGGCTTCGCCGAGCGGGGGGAGGGAGGAGCGAGAAGCTGACATGGGTGAATCTGATTGCCCTGCAGGAGACCTTTGCGAAAGGCGAGATTCGGCGCCGCTTCGCGGCAAGTCGTTGCGCTGGATCCCGGATAGCCTTCCACTTCGCTTCGCTGCGTTGCAGGCGTCCGGGAAAGCGCGGTTGAGGGGTTTGGGCGCAGCTCTCTCCGCTGCTTTCCCGGGCGCATGCAGCGAAAGCGGAATGCGACCCGGGACCCAGCGCAAGACTCCGCCGCGTAGCGGCGCCGAACTCATGTCGCAGAGGTCTCCGAGAGAGAGGGGCCGGGGGTGGGGGCGATGGGCGCGCGCGCGCCCCAAGCGCGGCGAAGATCGTTTCGGAGTACGATGATCGTCGCGAAACAACGTCGGCATCGGCGCGCCCTACTTCGGCGCGCCCTTGATCTCGGTGTCCCATTTCGAGAGCAGGCGGCGGCGCTCTTCGGAGGAGCCGTATTTGGCGAAATCGAAGTCGATGAGCTTGATCTCGCCGAGCTTCGGCGAATGGGGCGAGATCGGCGCCGTCTTGTTCGACGGGATCTGGTACTGCTTGTTTGTCGCCCCGATTGCCTGCGCGGCCGGGCTCAGCGCCCAGTCGTACCATTTCCTGGCGTTGTCGGGGTTGCGGGCGCCCTTGACGATCGACATCGAGCCGATCTCGTAGCCGGTGCCCTCGCAGGGCGCGACGACCTTCACCGGCGCGCCGTCGACCACCATCGTCACCATGTCGTGCATGAAGGTGATGCCGACCGCGGTCTCGCCGAGCGCCGTCGCCTTCGCCGGCGCGGCGCCCGACTTGGTGTACTGGTTGACGTTGCGGTGCAGCTTCTTGAGGTAGTCGAAGCCCTTCTCCTCGCCCATCAGCTGGATGATCGTCGCGAGCAGCGTGTAGGCGGTGCCGGAGGCGTTCGGGTCGGCGACCTGGACCTCGTCCTTGAGCTTCGCGTCGAGGAGGTCGGCCCAGCATTTCGGCTCGGCGAGCTTCTTGCCGGCGATCTCCTTGGTGTTGAACCCGTAGCCGAGCGCGCCCGAGTAGATGCCGACGGTGCGGCCCTTCGCCTGCTCCCACTGCCGCACCGCCCAGTCGTTGAGCTCGGCGAGCCGCGGCGATTTGTATTCGTCAGTGAGGCCCTCCTCGGCGGCCTGCATGTGCGGATCGCCGGTGCCGCCCCACCAGATGTCGGCGCGGGGATTGGCCGCCTCGGCCTTGATCTGGGCATAGACCTCGCCCGAGCTCTTGCGGGTCATCGACACCTTGATGCCGGTCTCGCGCTCGAAGGCCGTCGTGGCCGCCCGGCACCACTCCTCCTGGACGGCGCAGTAGAGCACGAGCGACCCTTGCGCGCGCGCCTCGGCGGCAAGCAGAAGGCCCGCCGCCGCGACGGCGGCGTGGATGAGGGCGCGTGGCGTCATGGCGATCCTCCGGCGGATTTCGGCGTTTCTTTCGCGCCAATCTCCGGCTTCTCCGGACGCCGGTCAATTCCGCGCCCGCCGCGGACGATCAGCCGGAGCGGTTTGGGTCGAGCCTCAGCTCCTTGAGGATGAACGACACCACCTCGCCAGGCTGCGGCGACACCGGCACGACGAGCGCCCGCTCGTCGGCGGCGGGCTCCTCCAGCGTCGCGAACTGGCTGTCGAGGAGGGCCGGCGGCATGAAATGGTCGAGGCGCGCCGCCATGCGCTCGGCGATGAGCTCTTTCTCGCCCTTGAGATAGACGAGCCTGACGCCGGCGCGGCGGCCGAGGATCGCGTCGCGGTAGGCGCGCTTCAGCGCCGAGCAGGACACGATCCCCTGCGCGCCGGCAGCAAGCCGCTCGTCGATCCAGGCCGCGATCGCCGAAAGCCAGGGCGCGCGGTCGGCGTCGGTGAGCGGCGTGCCGCGGCTCATCTTGGCGATGTTCTGCGGCGGATGGAACGAATCCGCGTCGCGGAACGGCCAGCCGAGCCGGCCGGCCAAAAGCGCGCCGGTGGTGCTCTTGCCGCAGCCCGAGACGCCCATCAGCACCAGCACCGAAGGCGGCGTCGGCCTCATGCGCCGCCTTTCGGCACGGGCGGCTCCGGCACGATCTTCGGCTCGACATGGCCGCCAAAGCCCTGGCGCATCGCCGAGAGCACCTTCTCGGCGAAGGTGTGCTCCTGGCGCGAGCGGAAGCGGGCGTAGAGCGCGGCGGTCAGCGCCTCGGCCGGCACCGCCTCCTCGACCGCCGCCATCACGGTCCAGCGGCCCTCGCCCGAATCCTCGACATGGCCGGAGAAGCCCGAGAGCTCGCCGTCGCGGGCGAGCGCCGCGGCGGTGAGGTCGAGGAGCCAGGAGGTGACGACGCTGCCGCGCCGCCAGACCTCGGCGACGTCGGCGAGGTCGAAGGCGAAGCGGTGCCCCTCGGCGAGCTTCGGCGCGCCGGCGTTCTTCAAGATGTCGAAGCCCTCGGCCATCGCCTGCATCATGCCGTACTCGATGCCGTTATGGATCATCTTGACGAAATGGCCGGCGCCGCTCGGCCCGGCATGGAGGTAGCCCTCCTCGACTCGCGCGTCGCGGCCGTCGCGGCCGCCGGTCGCCGGGATGTCGCCGCGGCCGGGCGCGAGCGCCTTGAAGATCGGGTCGAGCCGCCGCACCGCCGCCGCCTCGCCGCCGATCATCAGGCAGTAGCCGCGCTCGAGCCCCCACACCCCGCCGCTCGTGCCGACGTCGAGATAGGCGAGGCCGCGTTCGGCGAGCGCCCCGGCCCGGCGCACGTCGTCCTTCCAGAACGAGTTGCCGCCGTCGATGACCGTGTCGCCGCGCGAGAGCAGCCCGGAGAGCGCCTCGACCGCGCCTTCCGTCGCCTCGCCCGAGGGCAGCATGACCCAGACGGCGCGCGGCACTTCTAGCGCCGCAACGAGCCCGGCCAGATCCTCGGCCGCCCGCGCCCCTTCGGCCGCAAGCGCCCGCCCCGGCGCCGGATCGCGGTCATGCACGACGCACCCGTGCCCGGCCCGCATCAGCCGCCGCACGATGTTCCCGCCCATCCGGCCAAGACCGACGACGCCGAGCTGCATAGGGAACCTCTGGGGGGTGCGCCTGGGACGCGGTTCGCGGGCAACGAATGCGAACCGGGCGGCCGGTGTCAATCGGCGAGGCGCGAAGAGGAGGAGCGTCATCCATTTCGAACCGTCTTTTCCTTGCGTGCTGAACCGGCTACAATCGTGGGGCGCCAAAGCCCCAACCGTCCTAGAGTGGATAACTCCGGATTATCGATGCCGACCAAGTCGCTTGAACTTCAGCATTATGATCTAGCTTTGGGAATGCAATTCGTTGCTCTTTGGCTCATCGGGATTTTTGGAATAATAGTTCTCACGACCATCCGCTCTCAGTACAAATTGATGAACACCTTTGACGCCATCAACTCGCTCAATCCGACGTCTTATAACCACATCAATGCCATATTAAACCATATCAAGCGCGTAATATTCTCGGTTATGGGTTATCAGGGAGAGGAAAGGGAGCGTCAGGCCTTGAGCCAGCTTGATGCCGGTTGGATTGTATGCAATTTCAGCAAGATATTCCTTAGATTTTCCGTATTCTATTTTGTTTATATTTGGGCTTTAATCCTTACCACCAGGGCGCTTTTAATCGATCCCTCGACATCAGAAGTTCAAGTACTACCATACACCTCCAAACAGATTTTTGGCTTCTTCATGATAATTATATACATTCTATCTAATTCATTGTTTGAACATTTTGTCAGTATATTTTTGCAGTAAGGAATCTCGAGGTAGTTGCTAA
>DAINQO010000084.1:0-13365 GCA_036742625.1 Microvirga sp. | reverse complement strand
CGCTGCCGCGCCTGTTCGAGGAGGTGAGGGGCGTCATGGACAAGCCGGCCGGCGTCTCGGCGCTCATCCGCGACTGGGATCTCGATCCGGCCCGCTGCGTCATGATCAATGATTCGATCACCGAGAACCTGGCCATCCAGGCGCTGCACCCGACACTGCGCGTGGTGCAGCCCGACGCCCTCGATCTGCTTCAGCGCGAGAAGCTGCGTTGACCGGGGCCGGGACGTTCTTCGACCGGTCCCTTCCCGAGGCACGGCGATTCGCCCGCTACCTCATCGTCGGCGCCGCAGCGAACCTGTTCGGGCTCGCCATCTATTATCTGGCGACGCTGGCGATCGGGGTGGAGCCCAAGCGGGCCCTGACGCTTGCGAGCGCGATCGCGTTTATCCCGGCCTATGCGGCCAACCGCGCCTGGACGTTCCGGTCGGACGCCGGCACGGCGCGATCGCTTCTGCGCTATGGGACAGGCTACGCGGCGAGCTTCGTGCTGCAGGTCTCGATCCTTCATCTCGGCGTCGACCTTCTCGGACAGCGCCACGAGTGGGTGGTGCTGTTCGGGCTCGGCGTCACGACGGTATTCTTCTTCCTGCTGCAGCGGCTCTGGGTGTTTCCGGCGGCGCCGGCCGGTCGGGTGTGACAAGGCGCCGAAGCACGCCCTATAAGCTGCTGCGTCCTTGGCGGAGCGCCGGCGTGCCCATCCCCTTCAACCGTCCGACGCTTGCCGGCATGGAGCTCGATTACATCCGCGACGCGATCGCGCGCGGGCAGCTTGCCGGCGACGGCGCCTACACCGAACGCTGCCAGGCCTGGCTCAGGGAACGGATCGGCGCCGGCGCGGTGCTCCTCACCCATTCCTGCACCGCGGCACTCGAGATGGCGGCGCTCCTCCTCGACATCGGCCCCGGCGACGAGGTCGTGATGCCGTCCTTCACCTTCGTCTCGACCGCGAACGCGGTTGCTGCGCGGCGGCGTGCCGGTGTTCGTCGACATCAGGCCGGACACGCTCAACATCGACGAGGCCCTGGTCGAGGCCGCCGTCACGCCGCGCACGCGGGCGATCATGCCGGTGCATTATGCCGGCGTTCCGGCCGAGATGGACGCGCTCGACGTGGTCGCGAGACGGCATGGGCTGAGCGTGATCGAGGACGCGGCGCAGGCGCTCGGCTCGACCTACAGGGGCCGCAACGCCGGCGCGCTCGGCAGCCTCGCCGCCTTCAGCTTCCACGAGACCAAGAACATCATCTCGGGGGAGGGCGGGTGCCTTGCGATCAACGATCCGTCCCTGATCGAGCGGGCCGAGATCATCCGCGAGAAGGGCACGAACCGGAAGCGCTTCTTCCGCGGCGAAGTCGACAAATACACCTGGGTCGACATCGGCTCGTCGTTCCTGCCGGGCGAGCTCATCGCCTCGTTCCTCTACGGCCAGCTCGAGGCGGCGGAGGCGATCCGGGCCGACCGGCGCCGGAGCTGGGACGCCTATGACTTGGCCTTCCGGAGCTGGCACAACCGGGGCGTCCGGACCCCGGCGGTGCCGGCCCATTGCGAGGACAATGCCCATCTCTACTACCTGGTCCTGCCCTCGGCGGAACAGCGCGCGGCGCTGATTGCGGCCTGCAAGGCGGACGGAATCATGACTCCTTTCCACTACGTGCCGCTGCACGATTCGCCCGCCGGGCGGCGGCTCGGGCGCGCCTGCGGCGAACTCGCCGTGACCGAGGATCTGGCGGCGCGGCTCGTGCGGCTGCCGCTCTTTCCGTGCATGGGGGACGCGCTTTCCCGCGTCATCGAGCGCGTCGAGACGCACCTCGATCGCCTGCTGTGATCGAGCGGCCGCAAGGCCTCAGTCGGACCGGGACGACGTTGAGGCAGGAGGGTCGACTCGCCCACGCCGAGGGAGGGCTCGTGCTTCGCCCGGCGGTCCGCTTCGGAACATCCCTCCCGACCCAGCGTTGCCATGGCGCGCAGGCTTGTCCGGTGTCGGGACCGGCCCCTTTTCATGAAAGTTTCAGGCCATGGCTGATCGCAAGCAAACCGGCGGGGCCGCCCCGCAATCCTCGCCGCAGCCCTCCGATCTCGTCGAGGGCGTGAAATCGACCGCGTCGAAGCTCGCCGACAAGGCGCAGGAGACGGCGCGCGGCGCGGCGTCGAGCCTCGCCTCGAGCGCCGAGGAGAAAGCGCGGGCGCTTGCCGACGACAAGAAGCGCGAGGCGGCCGAGCAGGTCGACGCGGCGGCGAAATTTGCCGACAGCATCGCCGCCGAGGTCGAGCGGGCGCTGCCGCCGGCCGGCGGCTATGTCCGCGGCGTCGCCTCCGGCATCCACCGCTTCTCGGCGGCGCTGAAGGACAGCAGCGTCGACGAGCTGATGGACGAGGCCCGCCGCTTCGCCCAGGCGCGTCCGGCGACGGTGCTCGCCGGCGCGCTGGTCGCGGGCTTCGGGCTCGCGCGCTTCCTCAAGGCATCGGCCGACCGCCGCGAGGCGCGCATGCGCGGCGAGCGCTCGGCACGCAGGCCCGAGCGGCGCGTGACGAGCGGCGGCGCGTCCGAGCCGGAATATCCGTCGGATGTCGCCGCCGAAGGGCCGGCGGCGCCCCAGCGCGCGCGGATGTCCGCGGCGCCAGCCTCAGGGAGCAGCTCCGATGGCCGATAACGATCCGACCGACGTCGCGACGCTCGAGGCCGAGGTCGCGGCGGCGCGGGCGCGCTTTGCCCGTACCCTCGACAAGCTCACCGATCCGGCGACCCATGAAGCCATGAAGAACGAGGTCATGGAGCGCGTCGAGGGCTATAAGGATGGGCTCCTCGGCTCGGTCGAGGCGAGCGCCCGGGCGAAAGGGCAAGGGGTCGTCGACGACCTCAAGACGCGGGCGATGAACAATCCGGCCGGCGCTGTGCTCATCGGCGCCGGCATCGCCTACCACCTCTACCGCCATCCGCCGATCACGACGCTCCTCGTCGGCGCCGGCACGGCGCTGCTGATGCGCGCCCGCGGCAAGCGCTCGAGCGATCCGACCGCCTATCGGGCGCCCTATGACGCGAAGCAGCCGCGCGGCTACGTCCCGGGCGGCGTCGCCGGCTACGGCTACCCGGTCGAGGAGGACGCGCCAGGCTCCACGACGACCGACCGCATCATGGCGGAAGCGGCTGCCGCCGGCGGCAAGGCGCGCGCGTTTGCGTCCGAGGTCGGCGAAAGGGCGCGCGAGATCGGCGGGCGTGCCCGCGAGGCCGCCGCCGAGGCGGGCTCCCGCATCGCCGAGACGGCGGAGCGCACCCGCCACGCCGCCGCGGATACGCTCGATCGCACGCGCCACGCGGCCGCCGATACGCTCGATCGCACGCGCTCCACCGCCGAGGAAATCGCGGCGCGGGCGCGCACGACCGCCCACGACGCTTATGAGCGTACCGCCGGCGCTGCCGAGGACGCTTACGAGCGGGCCGGCGAAGCCTACGACCGGGTCCGCACCGACCCGTGGCTCCTCGGCGCGCTCGGGATCGCGGCCGGGGCGGCGCTTGCCGTCGCGATGCGCCGGACGGAGACCGGCGAGCGCTTCGTCGGCGCGACGACCGACATGGTCGGTCGCGGCGCCAGGGGCGTCGGCTCGACCGCGCGGAGCGTGGGCTCGACGGCACGCGCCGCCGCGAGCCGGGCCGCCGACGCGGCCTCGAGCGTCACCGAGTCGCTCGGCAACGCCGCGTCGTCCGTGACCTCCGCCGCCTCCGGGCTTGCGGAGTCCGTCGCGGAGACGTGGAGCAGCGATTCCGAGCCCGAGCCGCCGCGGCGCAGGCGCGGCGGCCAGCGCCGGCATTCTGGATCGGCCCATCGCGGCCGCGACAGCGATGGGGATTTCATGGGCTCGGCGGCCGAGGCCGCGTCCTCGGCCTATCGGAGCGCCGCCGAGCAGGCCGATCATGCGCGTCGCCGCGCAACCGGCCTCGCTGCTCGCGCCCGAGACGAGGTGGTCGATCTCGCCGAGAACTACCCGCTGCTGCTTGGCGCGATCGGGCTCGCGGCCGGCGCCGCGGCCGGTCTTGCGCTCCGACCGACGGAAACCGAGGACGAGCTCATCGGCTCCTACAGCGATAGCTTGAAGAGCCGCGCCCGCGCGCTTGCGACGGAGCAATACCAGGAGGTCGTCGGCGCCGCGCAGGACCTCGCCGAGGCTTTCGCGGAGCCGTCGGGCGGGCAGAGCCCCGGAGCCGATCCTGCCGCCGACTGGGAGACCGTGATCGGCGGCGGCGCCCCGCAGCAGGGCGGCCGGCCCGGCGCGGGCATGGGTGGGCCGAAAGTCTGAGATCAACGGCGGCGGCTCTTCGTGCGAGCCGCCGCCTCGCTCCATCTCGAGCCGCCCGCAACTCAGTGCAGCTTGGCGGCAAGCTGCCCAATCGCGACGTCGAACAGGGCGAGCGTTTCATCCCTTTGCCCTGCGAGGGTTGCCATCGAGGGCGGCTCGCCCGTGCGCGTCGCCGTGTCCATGAGAGCGTAATAGGCTTGGTCGCGCACCGGCGCGGGCACCTCGCCACGAAGCGAGCGGATTGCGCCAATCGCGCCGTCGCTGGTTCCGAGCCGCGCCTGTTCCCGGCCGGCCCTCAGCGCGGCGAGAACGCTCCACTTCATCTCCATCGCAGAAACCCTCGCTCAGCCGTTTGCATAAGCGTAGCGAGGCCGGCCTCGAGTCGCGCCTTCGGAGCCGCGCTTTTCCACCGGTGAATGCCGGTCCGGGCGGCACGCGAACAAATGCATGCTCCGGCGGAACCCTTCCGAGTTCTGGAGGGTTCACGCGGGTCGACGGCGCGCCGCCCTCTCACGGGATCGAGTTGCCGTCCCTCGGACGCCGCAGGAGGAGCACGCCGATGAAAGCCCTGGTCTGGCACAACCCCACCGACATCCGCTGCGACGAGGTCCCTGATCCGAAGATCGAGCACCCCCGCGACGCCATCATCCGGGTGACGACCTGTGCCATCTGCGGCTCGGACCTGCATCTCTACAACGGCTACATGCCGGGGATGCAGAACGGCGACATCGTCGGCCACGAGTTCATGGGCGAGGTCATGGAGGTCGGTCCGGAGGCCAAGGGCGCGCTCAAGGTCGGCGACCGCATCGTCGTGCCGTTCACGATCTTCTGCGGCGAGTGCGAGCAGTGCCGGCGCGGCAACTTCTCGGTCTGCGAGACGACGAACCGCAACAAGGACATGGCCGCGAAGGTCTTCGGCCGAACGACCGCGGGCCTCTTCGGCTACACCCACCTCACCGGCGGCTATGCCGGCGGCCAGGCCGAATACGTGCGCGTGCCGTTTGCCGACAAGACCCACATCAAGGTGACGGACAGCGGCCTTACCGACGAGCAGGTCCTGTTTCTCGGCGACATCTTCCCGACCGGCTGGCAGGCCGCGGTCCAGTGCGACATCGATCCCGAGGACACGGTCGCGATCTGGGGCGCCGGACCCGTCGGGCAGATGGCGATCCGCTCGGCCGTGCTGCTCGGAGCCAAGCAGGTGATCGCGATCGACCGCATCCCCGAGCGCCTCGACATGGCGCGCGCCGGCGGCGCGATCACCATCAATTTCGACGAGGAAAGCGTCATCGAGCGCCTGCAGGAGCTCACCCGTGGCAAGGGCCCGGAAAAGTGCATCGATTGCGTCGGCATGGAGGCCCACATCACGAGCCACATCGATTCTATGTACGATCGCGTCAAGCAGGCGGTGATGGCCGAGAGCGACCGGCCGCATGTGCTGCGCGAGATGATCTATGTCTGCCGCCCGGCCGGCACGCTCTCGATCCCGGGCGTCTATGGCGGGCTCGTCGACAAGATCCCGTTCGGCGCCGCGATGAACAAGGGCCTCACCTGGCGCATGGGCCAGACCCACGTGAACCGCTGGACCGACGATCTCCTGCGCCGCATCGGCGAGGGCCAGATCGACCCGTCCTTCGTCATCACCCACACGGTGCCGATCGAGCAGGGGCCGGAGATGTACCAGACCTTCCGCGACAAGCAGGACGGCTGCATCAAGGTGGTGCTCAAGCCCTGAACCGACGTCAGTCGTGGGGTGGTCAGTTGTCAGAGGGCTCTTCGTACCCTCGATTGACGACTGGCTACTTACCTACCGCCGCACGGAGGAACCGACATGCGCTACGAAACCGAAAGAACCGGCCGCCGCGGCCATCCCGATTCGACCACCGACGCGCTCGCCCGCGGGCTCGGCGTGTTCTCGATCGCGCTCGGCCTCATGGAGGTGGCGGCGCCGCGGGCGCTGGCGCGCTTCCTGGGGATGGAGGGCAGCGAGGCGCTGATCCGCGGCTACGGCTTGCGCGAGATCGCGACCGGCGTCGGCATCCTCGCCTCGAACGACCCGACCCCGTGGATCTGGGGTCGTGTCGCCGGCGACGGGCTCGACATCGCGACGCTGATGACCGGCTACGAGGGCGACAACCCGAAGAAGGACAACGTCACGCTGGCGCTCGCCGCGGTCGCCGGCGTCACCGCGCTCGACGTCTATTGCGGCCAGGCGCTGTCGCGCGAATCGCTCGTGCCGCTGCCGCCGATGCGCGACTACAGCGACCGCAGCGGCCTGCCGCGCTCGCCGCAGGCGATGCGCGGCGCCGCCCGGCGGGATTTCGAGCCGCCGCGCGACTTCCGCACCCCCGAGGCGCTGCGGCCCTGGACGAGCGCGCGCCCGGGCGACGGCGCGGGACGCGATCAGCCGGCTTAAGCAAGCCGTTCAGGCGCTCAATCCCTCGATCGCGAAGGCCCGCGCCGGGGCGCCGTCGGCGGTCGGGATCTTGAGCGGAGCGGCGCACAGGAAGGTGCGCGGGCCGGCAAGCGCGCTCGTGTTGACGAGATACTCGATCAGCGTCACCCCGGCGGCAAGCAGCACCACATGCGTGACGTGCTCGTCTCGCGGCGCCACGACGCCGTCGAGGAGGAGCCGGATGGTGTAGTCCTGCGGGAAGTCGAAGGCGACCGCGGTCGGCTTTCGCGCCAGCAGCCACTCGGCGCCCTCCCGCGTGACGTAGGGCGCGTCCCTCCAGAACGCCGGCGTCGTGGGGTCGCGCTGGCGGTCCCAGCCGGCGGAAAGCAGCAGGATCTCGCCCTCCGGCCCGCCTGGGTCGGCGGCGGCGAGGCGCTCGGGTCCGATCGCCTCGTTCGGCGCGGCATCGCGCAGGTCGAGGATGCGGCAGGGGCCGACCACCCTGTCGAGCGGCGTCGTCTCGATGGTCGGCGCGGCGGCGACGAAATGCGCCATCGCATCGACATGGGTGAAGCCGTGGCAGGTTGTCGAAAGCCGCGTCACCCGGAACGGGTCGCCGGCGGCGATGTCGCCCTTGACCTGCACCTCCGGTCCCCAGCGGAAATGCGGCCCGATCGGCATGGAAAGATCGACGACGCGCATGCGTGCGCTCACTCGGCCGCCTGGCGCAGATCCGACAGCTGCCCGATCTGCGCGTTGAGCGCCGCGCCGGTCTCGTCGGCATTGGCGGCCTGCCGCAGCGCCAAGACGATGGCCGCCGCGTGAGGTCTGTCGGCGATCTCCGGCAGGACAGTGATGATCGCCGCGAAGCGCTCGCGCCCGCGCTCGATCGTCTCGCCATAGCCCTTGACGAGCCCGCGGCAGGCCGCGACCTCGACGCCCAATCGATAGTCGCGCTCGGCGGCAGCGCGGACGGTCTCGAGCCAGTCCTCGAGCGCGCGCTGCTCGGTCCGGTTCCGCAGCGAGCGCGGGCGCAACGGCTTCAGCGACGCGACACCGTAGAGCATGAGGAAGCCAGCGATCGAGGAGGTGCGGACGATCCGGCCCTTGCGGGTGAGCCGCGCGACCGCGCCCCGCGCCCACGGCGTCGCGAGGAGCCAGCGGCCCCAGCGCTCCGGCAGGGTGTCGGCGATCTCCTCGACGCGCGGGTGGAAGAACTCGGCGATGTGGAGGAGCTGGTTGTCGCCGAGCTTCACCTCCTCGCGCACCCGCGCGAAGCGGCTCGCCCGGACCTTGAGCTCGGCGACCCGGATCGTGTCCTCATAGGCCATGGCGAGCGCGAGCTGGCGCGCCACTTCCTCGACGAGGCGCCCGTCGCCGCCGGCCTGGCGCTCGAGCGCCAGGAACGGGCGCAGGCGTTCGATGTAGAGCCCGGCATAGGCGGCGTCCTGGTAATCGGCGAGCCGCTCGAGGCCGAGCCGCACGATCGCACGCGCGGCATCGGGGAATTCCTGCAGGCGCGCGGCGAGCGGGGCGGGTAGGCTCGGCGTCGGTTCCTGGACCGCGGCGGCCGGCGCCTCCATGTCCCGCCCGTCCAAGGTCGGCGGCGGCAAATTCGCTGTCGTGATGGCGTGAATTCCTGCGGCAGGGGCGCCGCCCTGCGCGGCTTCGAAGCCGGCCTTGAACGCCTCGAGGCCGGCCTCGACCCCGACCCGGCCGCGCCGGATCGCGGCCTCGAAGGCCGGGCGCCCGAAGGGGAGGGCGCCGGCGCCGGCGAGCGCGCCGAACAGCACGGCGTTGATCGGGCTCCGGGTCGCCTCGGCGATCGCCGCCATGTCGAAGGCGAGGAAGCGCTTCGCCGCGGCGCGGCAGCCGTCGATGAGCGCCGCCGCGTCGACGCGCCCGTCGGCGAGCGCGATCTTCTCGGTCATGGCGTAGACGCGGTGGGTCGAGGCGACGACGGTCGTGCGGTCGGGCGTCACGAAGCCGCGCTGCACGGCACGGCCGGCCTCCATCAGCTCGGAGGCGATGACCACGTCGACGTCGCCCGGCATCGGCATCAGCGCCAGCACCGGATCGCGCCCCGCCGCCTTGGCGGCGGCCTTCGGGAACAGCTCGAGATAATAGACCGTCGCGCCGGTGCGCTGGGCGACGCCGGGCACCGAGGTCGCCTGCACCAGATAGCCGCCATGCTCGGCGAGGTCGACGATCCAGTCCGAGAGCACGCCGCCGCCTTCGCCGCCCATCGCCAGGATGGCGACGGTGATCGGCCGCGGGCCGGGGGCGAGCGTCGTCACGCCGCGGCGGTCCGGCGGCGCTCGAGGCGGCGCTGCAGTGCACCGATCGCCGCCTCGCGCATTCGCGCCATGAGGCGGTCCCAGGCGTTCGGGTTGTTGATGATCGAGGCCCGATAGAACGACGGGCAGAGCACGGCCGCGTGCGCGACCTCACCGCAAAGCCCGCAGCCGACACAGGAATCGATCACCTTGGTGACCGGCTCGCGCCGCAGCGGGTCCGGGTTCGGCGCGACGGTGAGCGATGGGCAGCCCGAGAGGCGAATGCAGGAGTGGTCGCCGGTGCAGGTGTCGGCATCGACCCCGAAGCGCTCGCGGACGACGCGCTTGCCGGCTTTCACAGCCTTCGCCTGCAGCGGGCGCTCGCGGCGCTGACGGTTGAGCATGCATTCGGACTGGGCGACGATGACCTTCGGACCTTTCGTCGCCGTCGTCAGTGCCTCCTTCAGCGTGTCGCGCATCTTGGCGATGTCGTAGGTGTTGCGCAGCGTGCGCACCCAGCGCACGCCGACGCCGCGCACCGCCTTCTCGATCGAGTTCCGGGTCGAGCGGATGTCGTTGTGCGCCGCCGAGGAGAGGAGATCCTGGCCGCCGGTCGCGGCCGAGTAGCCGTTGTCGACGATGATGTGGACGTTGTCGCTGCGGTTGAACACGGCATTGCCGATCGAGGACACGAGGCCGTTGTGCCAGAAGCCGCCGTCGCCGATGACGGCGATCGCGCGCTTGTCGGCCTTGGCATTGAGGGCCGCGGCGCCGGCGCCGCCGAGGCCATAGCCCATCGTGGTGTTGCCGATGTTGAACGGCGGCAGGATCGAGAACAGGTGGCAGCCGATGTCGCAGCTGACGTGGTGGGGCCCGAGCTCGCGCTCGACGAGCTTCATCGCCGCGAAGATCGGCCGCTCCGGGCAGCCGGTGCAGAACGATGGCGGGCGGGTGTGCACGTGCGGCGCGACGGCGCCCGCGGCCTTCGCGAGCCGGGCCTTGTCGAGCCCGTTCTCGGCCCCGGCGGCGCCCTCGACGAGGTCCGGCCGGTAGCTCTCGATGAAGCGCCGGACGCCGTCGCGCACGACGCCGCCGGTGTACTCGCCGGCCATCGGCAGCATGCTCTTGCCTTCGATCCGGGTCTGGATGTCGGCCCGGCGCAGGATCGTGGCGATGCCCTGCTCGATGAACTCGGGCTGGCCTTCCTCGATGACGAGGATGGCGCGCTTCGCCTCGCAGAAGCGGGTCAGCTCGGCATCGATCAGCGGGTAGGTGACATTGAGGACGTAGAGCGGCACGCGGGTGTTGCCGAACGAATCGGCGAGCCCGAGCCGCTCGAGCGCGCGGATCGCGGTGTTGTACATCCCGCCCTGCATGACGATGCCGATGTCGTGAACGTCGCCCTCGAAGACCTCGTTGAGCTTGTGTTCGGCGATGAACCGCACGGCGGCAGGCCAGCGGCCCTCGATCTTCTCCTTCTCATGCGCGTAGGTCATCGGCGGCAGCGCGATGCGGTTCGTGTCCCGCACCGGGCGCTCGAGGGCGTCCTTCAGCGTGAAGGAGGCGCGAACGTTGTCCTTCGCCGTGAACGAGCCGTAGACGTGGCAGGCGCGGATGCGCAGCTCGAGCATCACCGGCGTGTTCGAGGCCTCGGAGAGCTCGAAACCCTTCTCGACCATGTCGACGATCATCGGCAGGTTCGGGCGCGGATCGAGCAGCCAGACCTGCGACTTCATCGCGAAGGCGTGGCTGCGCTCCTGCATGATCGAGGAGCCCTCGCCGTAATCCTCGCCGACGATGATGAGGGCGCCGCCCTTGACGCCGCCGGAGCCGAGATTGGCGAGCGCGTCCGAGGCGACGTTGACGCCGACCGGCCCCTTGAAGGTGACGGCGCCGCGCAAGGGGTAGTTAACGGACGCCGCGAGCGTCGCGGTCGCGGTCGCTTCGCTGGCGCTCGACTCGAAATGGACGCCGAGCTCCTCGAGGATGTCGTTCGCGTCCGCGAGCACGTCGACGAGGTGCGAGATCGGCGCGCCCTGGTAGCCGGCAACGTAGGTCACGCCCGATTGCAGCAGCGCCTTGGTGACCGCGAGGATGCCTTCGCCGCGGAACTCCTCGCCGGCGCCGAGGCGCAGCAGCTTCACCTCTTCCTTGAACGACCGCTCCGCCATCCCTGGTCTCCGGCGGGCCGCACCCTTGGCCAAATTGACAGGGCAGGGCCGATACGCTGAATTCCGTAGCACCGTCGGCGGCCGGCTCCAACCGAACGAGAGCGCGATCGGACCGCCGGACGCCCTAGGGAAGGAACTTATACATGCGGGCACGTCTCGCCTCGGTCGCCCTCTTCGCGGCCGCGCTCGCCCTGCCGACTGGCGCCCCGGCCCAGGAGACGACCCTGCGGGCGGTCTCGGCGTTCGTCGAGACCGGCACCTACGTGAAGCGTTTCCAGCCCCTCATGGATAAGGTCCAGGCGGATAGCAAAGGCGGCCTGCGCATCAACTTCATCGGCGGTCCGAAAGCGATGCCGCCCTTCGAGGTCGGCAACGCCGTCAAGAACGGCGTCGTCGACATGGCGCTCGTGACCGGCGCCTTCTACACCAACGTCTTCCCGGAGGCCGACGCCTGGAAGCTCACCGAGCGCCCGATGGCGGAGCTGCGCCGGAACGGCGGCTTCGACCACATGCAGAAGCTCTACAACGAGAGGATGGGCGCGCATTTCCTGGCCCGCATGATCGACGACACCCCCTTCCACCTCTACCTCAACAAGCCGATCGCCGGACCAGACCTGACCGGGCTCAAGGTCCGCATCACGCCGGTTTATCGCGACTTCTTCCAGGCGCTCGGCGCGACGGTCATCCAGACCGCGCCGGGCGAGGTCTACACCGCGCTCGAGCGCGGCGTCGTCGACGGATATGGCTGGCCGATCCACGGCATCTTCGACCTCGGCTGGCAGGAGAAGACGAAATACCGGGTCGACCCGGGCTTCTACTCGGCCGAGGTCTCGATCATCGTCAACAAGCGCAAATGGGACAGCCTCACGGACGAGCAGCGGGCCGTGCTGACGCGGGCCGGCGAGGCGCTCGAGGCGAACTACGCCGACGTCGCGAAGGAGAACGCGGCCGAGGCGGAGAGGCAGAAAGCCGCCGGCATCCAGGTGATCCGGCTCGAAGGCGAGGCGGCGGAGGCTTGGCGCAAGAAGGCCTACGAGGCCGGCTGGGCCGGCGTCGTCAAGCAGAGCCCCGAGCATGGGCCGAAGCTGAAGGAGCTGTTCTCCAAGGCGCCGTAGCTCCGCGGCGCCGCCCGTGCCCGGCGGGATCGTCGAGCGGCTGTCGCGCGCCTATGGCCGCGTCCTCGACCTCATGATGCTCGCCGCCTCGGCGCTGATCTTCGTCATGACGATGGTGATCGGCGCCGACGTGCTGCTGCGCAACATCGGCGCCGGCGGGCTGCCCTGGAGCGCCGAGATCTCCGAGGACGTCATCTACCTCGTGACGCTCCTCGCCGCGCCCTGGCTTCTGCGCCAGGGGCAGCACATCCGGGTCGACATCGTGCTTCGGGCCCTGCCGCGCGCGCTCGCCTGGGGACTCGAATGGGTCGGCGACGCGCTCGGCCTTTTCTGCTGCCTGTATTTCGTGTGGTATGGCGCCGGCGTCGCGGCCGAGAGCTTCTCGACCGGCGCGCTCTCGATCAAGACCCTGATCACGCCGGAATGGTGGATGCTGGCACCCTTGCCGATCGCCTTCGCGCTGCTCGGCGTCGAGTTCCTGTTCCGCATGCACCGGCTTGCCCACGCGGCGCGCGGGCCGCGCGACGACGCCGTCTCGGCTGCCTGACGCCCGCCGCGATGTCCTGGCAGCTCGCGGCGCTCCTGCTCCTTGGCGGCTCGACCGTGCTGATCTTCCTCGGCATGCCGGTGGCGCTGTCCTTCGTCGCGATCAACCTCGTCGGCGCGGTGCTGTTCCTCGGCGGCGAGCCCGGGCTTGCGCAGATGGCGCGCAACAGCGTCGTCTCAGTGCTCAATTTTTCCCTGACCCCGATTCCGCTCTTCATCCTCATGGGCGAGGTCCTGTTCCACACCGGCCTCGCCCTCAAGGTGATCGACGGCGTCGAGCGGCTGATCGCGCAGGTGCCAGGCCGGCTCGCTGTCGTCGCGGTCGTGGCCGGGACGGTGTTCTCGGCCATCTCCGGCTCGACCATCGCGACGACGGCGATGCTCGGCTCGCTGATGCTGCCGGTGATGCTGGCGCGCGGCTATCACCCGGCGATGGCGACCGGGCCGATCATGGCGATCGGCGCCGTCGACATGCTGATCCCGCCCTCGGCGCTGACGGTGCTTCTCGGCAGCCTCTCCGGCATCTCGATCTCGAAGCTCCTGATCGGCGGCGTCGTGCCCGGGCTGATCCT
>DAINQO010000083.1:9021-13444 GCA_036742625.1 Microvirga sp. | reverse complement strand
GCGATCGCCTATCCGGAGATCGCCGAGATGCAGGCGCGGGCGATCTTCGAGGCGGCGGTCGAGGCGCAGAAGACGACCGGCGCCGCCGTCGTGCCCGAGATCATGGTGCCGCTCGTGGTGACGCGAGCCGAGTTCGACCTCGTCAAGGAACGCATCGACGCCATGGCGGCGGCGGTCGCGAGCGAGACCGGCACGCGCGTGTCCTACCAGACCGGCACCATGATCGAGCTTCCCCGCGCCTGCCTCGTCGCGCACGAGATCGCCGAGACGGCGGAGTTCTTCTCCTTCGGGACGAACGACCTGACCCAGACGGCGCTCGGCATCTCCCGCGACGACGCCGCAACCTTTCTCGGCACCTATACCCAGAAGGGCATCCTGGCCTCCGACCCCTTCGTCACCATCGACCAGGACGGCGTCGGCGAGCTCGTGCGGATCGGCGTCGAGCGCGGGCGCCGGACGCGGCCCGACATCAAGCTCGGCATCTGCGGCGAGCATGGCGGCGATCCGGCCTCGGTGAGGTTCTGCAGCGAGGTCGGGCTCGACTACGTCTCGTGCTCGCCCTACCGGGTGCCGATCGCGCGGCTCGCGGCGGCGCAGGCGGCGCTCGGCGGCAAGGTCGCGAGCCAGGCATGATCCGCCCGTGAGCGCCGGCAAGCTCTACGTCGTCGGCCTCCTCGCCTTCGGCGTGCTCGCCGGATTGGCCGTGGCGAGGTTTCCGGCGCTCAACGTGCTGCCAGTGCCCGCCTTCACGCTGCCGCTGATCGCCTCGCTCGTCGCCGATCTCGTGCTCATGCCGCTCGGGCGCGCCGGGCGGATCGAGCCGCTCACCATGGAGCAGCGGGCGATCGGCGTCGTCGGCGCGGCGCTCATCGCGACCGGCATCCTCGAGCTGTCGAAATGAGCCAAGCCCTCGCGGCTTCGTGCATTGCGCCGCAAGAACGATCGCCGCAGCCTGCGGCCCGCAACCCGTGGAGGCGGCGGCATGAAACGCGTCCTTCGGATCGTGACGGTCGGATTGGCGTTCTTCGTCGTCGATGCCGTGGTCGAGGCGCCGGTGCATAGCGCGCTCGCGCAGACGAGCGTCAAGCAGGTTCGCGCCAAGAAGGCCAAGGCGCAGCGGCAACTCCCGGCCGCTCGCGAGCCGGCGCGGCAAGCGGCTCCGGCCGCCCAGGCACGGACGCCCGCCTATGATCCGGCGTCGCGCGACGGCGGCGGCTATTGAGGGTCCCTTCTCACAAGCGCGCGATGAGGGCGCCCGGAAAAGCGGCAGGCGCGTTGCCATTGGGAACGAAGCGGCGCCCAACCCGGAGACGGATTATGAAAGCCACTGCAACAATCCTCGCCGCCGGGCTCACTGGCGCCTTCGCGCTTGCGGCGCTCGACGTTCCGGCCGAAGCGCGGGAGCGGAGCGGCGCCCGCGAGGTCCGGCCGGCGAAGAGGACCGCGGTACACCGGCGGGTCGCGCAGCGGCCGATCTTCCGGAACGAGGCGGCGGCCTATGCGCCTGCGGTCGGCTATTACGCCGGTCCACCGCCGGCGCAGAAGCCCTATGGCGGCCCCGGGCGGGCGCAGTTCGAGCCCTTGACCATCGGTGCCGCACCGGAGCGCGGCGAAAATCGCAGCCCCGAGGGGCCGTGAGACCGGCGCGACCGGCTTAACCAACCCTCAACGTTACCCCGCGATAACCTCTCTGGCGGAGCACGCGATGGGGCTCGATGCCCCGGCGCGCGCATGTCCGAGGAGGGGAGCGACGCGGGGGATTCGTGCGTCCAGGTCGCCGCCGTTCGAATGTGAGATGGGTCTGCGCGACCGCGGCGCCTTGGGCGCTCGCGGCCGGATGGCTCGTGTCGTTCACGGCCTCGGCCGGCCAGGACTTCCAGTCCGGGATCAGCGCCGCGCTCCCCAACGCGACCGCGCCGCTGTTGATCGGCAGCCTCGTCCCGCCCTCCGGCGTGCGGCTCGGCGTCAGCGTCGCCCTGCCGCGGCTCGATCTCGACCGGCTGGTGCGCGAGGCGCGGCTGCGATTCGATCGGCCGGACGCGACCGAAGAGCTTCCGGCGAGCCTGCCGCCGCGCGCCGACCTCAAGGCCGGCGTTGCCGGCTATCCGGCGGTCGACCGCTCCCGAAAAGGCGATCCCATCGTCAACCTCCGCCCGACCCTCAGCCGCCGCGGCACGGATCTGCGCCGGAGCGGGAACGCCGGCGCGAGCCGGATGCTGTTCGGCGCGAACGAGCACGACCTCGCAAGCCCGTTCATCGCCGGCGGCGCCGACGCGCTCGACCTCTCGGCTGAGCCCGGCTTCACGCCCTGGCAGGGACCCGACCCGACGACGACGCGCCAGGCGACGTCGATCCAGTCGCCGGCGGCCGCGGCCGGTGGCGCCACCGCTTCCAGCCGCGGCGCGGTCACGCCTTCGGCTGGCGGGGCGACGCCGGCCGTCCCGCGCGCGGTCGCCTTGTCGTCGACGACGCCGGCGCCGGCGGACGCGATCCCGATCGAGATCGCGGCGGCGCCGGTCTCGTTTCCGGCCGGCGGCATGAGCCACCGCCTCGACCGCGCCGGGCGAGGAACGTCGGTCGTCGCCCGCGACCCCGCCGAGCGGCCGAACTACGCCGGGCTCATCGATCCGGACAATCTCAATCGGGAGCAGCGCTGCCTCGCCGAAGCCGTGTATTTCGAGGCGCGCAGCGAGCCCGAGGAGGGCCAGGCGGCGGTCGCGCAGGTGGTGCTCAACCGCATGAAGAGCGGCCTCTACCCCTCGTCGATCTGCGGCGTCGTCTACCAGAACCGGCATCGCCACCTGGCTTGCCAGTTCACGTTCGCCTGCGAGGGCAAGTCGCTGCGGATCAGCGACCAGGACTCCTGGCAGAGCGCGAGCCGGATCGCGAAGGAGGTCCTGGAGGGCAAGACCTACTTGGCCGACGTCGGCGCGGCGACGCATTACCATGCCGACTACGTCCGGCCGCGCTGGGCGAAGCGCCTGAAGAAGATGGACGTCATAGGCCGGCACATCTTCTACAAGCTTCGGCCCGGCCAGACCTGAGCGGCCCCGTCGGTCGGAGCCTTTGCGCCCTTGAAGCCTCGGCGGGTTAGCGGAGCCGAGTTCGTGGAGCTAGTGCGTGTCGACCCGCGCCATGCTGGCGAAGACCGCCGTTGAAGCGCAGCGCGGCTACGGCGTTAAGCCTACCCCGCCGACTTCTGCACAGAAATGCGCTGGCCGGGTCCGCTACCACACGCCCAGAAGACGGCCGGGCAGCACGATCAGCAGATAGGCGCCGAGCGCCGCGTAGCAGGCGAGCGAGGCGAGGAGCACCCCGATCCAGAATTCCCGCGCCGCCCAGGCCGCGATCCTCGATCGCGCCCGCAAGCGGCTCCGGCCGGCTGCGGCGGCTTCGGCGCGCAAGACCGCCTCGGTCTCGGCGAGCTTGAATGCCGTCGGCATGTCGACGCTGTCGCCGGCATCGTCGACGAGCGCGCCGTTGCGCAGGCGGAAATAGGCGCGGTCGTCGAGGGTCAGCAGCCGGGCTCGCCTCGGCACGGCAAAGCCGGCGGCGGTCCGCGTCGGACGCAAGGAGCGAAGGGTGAGCAAGCCGTTGAGCCGCAGCGTTGGATCGAACCTGATCGAAGCCATACCCGGCCTGCGGCCGAAGGCTCAACTGCTTCAGGCTGTTTTGGACGGCTCGGCCGCTGGTCGCGGCCGCATGCGGATTTCTGCCGACGGAGGATTTCCGCCGGTCGGGCTTCGACCTCAAGCCTTTGGGCTAGTAGGTCTCGATCCGCGCCATTCCGGCGAAGACGGCGGTGGAAACCAGGAAGCCGATCACGATACCGGTCACCAGCATGAGCATGGCGCGTTCCTCCGAGTGGTTCGGTCGAGCATTCCCCCGCAAGGTAAACACAGTCTTAACGGCAGCCCCCGTGTTCCGTCCGCAGCCGGCACATCCTGCCGGGCCTCGCTTCCTCGCGCTTGACCGCGACGGCCTGATCCTGGAGGAGTTGCGTGAAATCGGTAGCAGAACCGCAACCTGCTTGCCGCATGGTTGGCGCTCTTGAACCCTTGGGGGCAGAGCCTTGCCAGCGACCGCGAACGTCATCGCTTCCGGCAATCAGGACACCGATGGGCTCCTGTCGGGGATCCGTTGGGCCTCCGGAGCCCTGACCTACAGCTTCCCGTCGAGCGCCAGCTTCTACGGCTCGAGCTACAGCCCCGACGATGAGCCCGGCACGTTCAGCGCGCTGAGTGCGACGCAGCAGAGCGCCGCGCGGGCGATCCTCGCGATGTATGCGGCGGTCGCGAACCTCACCTTCGCGCCGGTCGTCGAGAGCGCGACGAATCACGGCACGCTCCGTTTTGGCATGTCGAGCGCTCCCGGAACCGCCTGGGGCTACTATCCCTCGAACGACGCCAAGGGCGTCGGCGGC
>DAINQO010000083.1:0-8921 GCA_036742625.1 Microvirga sp. | reverse complement strand
CGGCGGCTTCCCGGCCCTGCCGGCAAGCCACGACTCGGTCGAATACTCGGTGATGACCTACCGGGGCTATGTCGGCGACCCGCTCGCCGGCGGCGGCTACGCCCTCGAGCGCACGAGCTACCCGCAGACGCTGATGATGGACGACATCGCGGCCCTGCAATTCATGTACGGAGCGAACTTCGCCACCAACGCCGGCAACACCGTCTATGGCTGGAGCCCGACCACCGGCGAAGAGATCGTCAACGGCGTCGGCCAGGGCCGGCCGGGCGGTAACCACATCTTCGGAACCGTCTGGGATGGCGGCGGCACCGACACCTACGATTTCTCGAATTACGCCACCGGTCTCGTCGTCGACCTGCGCCCGGGCGGCTGGACGACCACCTCATCGGCGCAACTTTCCCACCTCGACTACTATGCCGGGGACACCCATGTGGCGGCCGGCAACATCGCCAACGCGCTACTCTACAACGGCGATACGCGTTCGCTGATCGAGAACGCCAAGGGCGGCGGCGGCAACGACGCGATCACCGGCAACGCGGCAGCGAACGTCCTCGAGGGTCAGGCCGGCAACGACACGCTCGACGGCGGCGCCGGCGCCGACACGCTCGTCGGCGCGGACGGCAACGACCGTCTGATCGGCGGGAGCGGCGACGACTCGCTTAACGGCGGCATCGGCGACGACGTCGCCGTCTTCGCCGGCGCCAGGGCCTCGTACGTCATCGCGCTCGCGGCCGACCACTTCGACGTGACCGGGCCGGACGGTCACGATCTGGTCTTTTCCGTCGAGCACTTCGCCTTCGCCGACGTCACGGTCGAGGCGGCGGCTTTGATCGCCCAGACACCGACCGTGACCCCGCGCGGGCAGCCGCTCTCCATCACCGGAACGGCGGGCCCCGACCAGCTCGGCGGCGCTGACGGAAACGACACCATCTCCAGCGGGGGCGGCGACGACTACCTCAACGCCGGGCTCGGCGACGATTTCGCCTTCGGCGACGACGGCAACGACACCGTTCTCGGCGATGCCGGCGATGACTACCTCAACGGCGGCAATGGCGACGACCTGATCATGGGCGGCGCTGGCAAGGACACGGTGCTCGGCGCCGAGGGCAACGACTACATCAACGGCAGCGACGGCGACGATTTCGTCTTCGGCGGCGACGGCAACGACATCGTGATCGGGGACCTCGGCAACGATTACCTCAACGGCGAGAACGGGAACAACATCGTCTTCGGGGGGGCTGGAAACGACACCGTCATCGGCGGCTTCGGCGACGACTATCTGGACGGCGGGACCGGCGACGACATGCTCACGGGTGGGATCGGCAACGACACGCTCTTCGCGAGTTCCGGCAACGATTATCTCCGCGGCGACGCCGGCGTCGATTTCTTCATCTTCGCGGCGAGTTTCGGCAAGAGCCTGGTCATCGATTTCGCCGCCGGACCGGTGAATCACGACATCATCCAGTTCAACGGCGGCGGCTTCACCGACTTCGCGAGCGTGCTCGCCCATGCCGTGGAGAGCGGCGGCAACACCGTCATCACGAGCGATACCGGCGACACGCTGACGCTCGCAAACGTCCTTCGCGCGAGCCTCGTGGCGGACGACTTCCGGTTCGCCTGAACGGATCCCGCGGGTTCGCCCCACCATCGCCAGGGTGGCCGAACCTTGATCTTGCGACCGGCGCGCTATACCGGCGGGCAAATCATGCCCCTGCCGCGCATCAGCGTCGTCGTTCCCTCGCTTAACCAGGCGCCGTTCCTGGCCGAGGCCATCGATAGCGTCCTTTCGCAGGGTTATCCCGACCTCGAGCTGATCGTCATGGACGGCGGCTCGACCGACGGCAGCCTCGACATCATCCGCTCATACGAGGCACGTCTCTCGTTCTGGCGCAGCGCCCCGGACGGTGGCCAGTCGGCCGCGATCAACCGCGGCGTCAAGGAAGCGACGGGGACGATCGTCTGCTGGCTGAACTCGGACGATCTCCTATGCGAGGACGCCCTTTCGCTCGTCGGCCGGGCAGCGGCCGAGCATCCCGATGTCGGCATGTACATCGGCAACGGCTTCCGCCTCGATCAGGGCACCAAGCGGCTGACGCCGTATTGCCCGCGGCCGCTTGCCTTCAGCCGGCGGGCGCTGCGCGAAGGCGGCGCCTACATCCACCAACCTTCGACGTTCTTCACCCGAGCGGCCTGGGATCGCGTCGGCGGCCTTAACGAAAGCCTGAAATTCTGCATGGACTGGGACGTCATCATGCGGGTGGCGGCGCTCTATCCCGTGGCGCTCATCGACGCGTTCCTCGCCACGACCCGCGAGTATGACGAGACCAAGACCGCGGCCGGCGGCATGGAGAGAGCGGCCGAGATCCGGCGGATGATCGAGGCCAACACCGGCGAGCCGCTCTCGATCGGGGCCGCGATCTTCATGATCGAGGCGATGCTCCACCCGTCCACGAGCCAGCATCTCGGGTTGGGCTTCTTCCGCCACCTCTCGCTCGCCCGCAACGACGCCGCCCGGCGCCTGTCGGAGATCACCGGCACGGCGAGCTGCTTCCCGGCCGCAACCGACAGCGGCGACATCGTCGACGGAGCGGGCGTGGGCGAAGCGCCGCCGGCGACGCCGGAGCCGCCGCGCCCGGCAAAGGCGGCTGTCTTGAAGCTATGGCGGGGCCGCCCCCGCGGGCTGCTCTATCGCTTTGTGACGGGTGCGCTGGTCTCGGCCGCGCACCTCGGGCTATGCAGCCGCGATACCGCCTTTGCCCGGCTGCGGAAGTGGCATTCCGAAGGTCTGTTCCCCGACCCAGGCAGGGACGGCGCGAAAGCAGCGCGATCGTCGCCTCAACCGGCTCGCGACCTTGGCAAGGAAAGATAGACGAGGCGCTTCATTTCCTGGCGGGTCCGCGTGACCATGTCGAGGATCAAGCCGACAAAGAAGCTCAGCACCCCGAGAATGACGAGCCCGATGCTGAGAACCGCCGTGGGCAGCCGCGGCACGAGGCCGGTCTCGAGATAAGTCGCGACGACCGGCGCGCCGAGCACGATCGCGCTAAGGCCGATCGCAAGGCCGAGCAGGCCGAAGAACTGCAGCGGCCGCTCGTCCTTGACGAGGCGCCCGATCAGCTTGAGGATTCGCCAGCCGTCCCGGTAGGTGCTGAGCTTGCTGATCGAGCCCTCCGGACGTTCCTTGTAGGCCGTCTCGATCTCGCCGCAGGGCATGCGCAGCTCGAGCGCGTGCACCGCAAGCTCGGTCTCCGTCTCGAACCCGCTCGACATCGCCGGGAAGGACTTCACGAACCGCGCCGACAGCACCTTGTAGCCGGACAGCATGTCGGTGAACTGCCGGCCAAAGATGATGCGCACGAGTTCCGTCAGAGCGAAATTGCCGAGACGGTGACCGCGCCGGTAGGCGGCGGACGCGGTCGAGACCCGTGCAGCGTTGACGAAATCGAGGTCATTGTCGACGAGCTCGCGGATGAGCCGCGGCGCCGCGGCAGCGTCGTAGGTGTCGTCGCCATCGACGAGGACGTAGATGTCGGCATCGATGTCGGCGAACATCCGCCGCACGACATTGCCCTTGCCCTGCCGGCGCTCCGACCGCACCACCGCGCCGGCTTGCCTGGCGATCTCGCTCGTCCGGTCGCTGGAGTTGTTGTCGTAGACGTAGATCGTCGCCTGCGGCAGCGCCGCCCGGAACGCCGCGACGACCGCGGCGATCGTCAGCTCCTCGTTGTAGCAAGGGATGAGGACCGCCGCGCCGGAAGACGCCGCGACGGACGCGGCGGGGTCGCGAAGCTCTTCGGTCTCATGGGAAAGCGCGGGTTGCACGTGGGCTCCTCGGATCAGGCACGTCTCGGGCTCGCTTACCCGCAGAGGCTGCCCCGGTAAAGCAAGCGCCACGCCCGCCCCGGTCGTCGGCTGAGCTAACGATGCAGGAACAGAAAGATATTCGAGCTGAACGGCCCGAGCTTGAGGCCGGTGTAGCCGAGCTTGAAGGCGGCCCCGCGCGGGACGAGCGAGCGAAGCCGGCGCCGGCTCATGAGCGTAAGCTCCTCCCGCGAGGTCCATTTCGACTTGCCGGCGGCCCGGCAGGCCCAGCGGAACGTCGCGTCGGTCCAGTGCAGGAAGGGCAGCGAGGTGTGATGCTCGACCGGAAAGTAGCGGTGCGGGACGCTGATGAAGACGCGTGGCGCGACCCGGAACAGCTCCCGGACGTGCTGGCCCTGCTCCTCATCGCCGCCGACATGCTCGAGCACGGCATTCGAGGTGGCGATGGCGAATTGATGGTCCCTGAACGGGAGCGGGCCGCGCGCCTCGATCCGGACGTAGGAGACCGCCGGGAAGGCGCGGTTGAAATCGTCGCCCTCGCCGAGACCGCAGGCCGTGATCTTCGCCGGATGGGGATAGAGCCGCTCGAGGAAATTGGCGCCGGCATTGATGACATCGGAGACGCCGACGTCGAGGAGCGTGTCAGGCTCCGCGGGGCGGCAGCAGGCAATGAAATCCCGATAGATGCGGTCGCGAGCCGCGACCAGGAGGCGTTCGGCGACGCTGCCCGGCGCCGCGACCTCGTAGTATCGCGTGTCGACGTGGGCGCTCTTCGGTTCCGGCATGGGGCAGGCCATAATCGGGCAGCCGCGGGAAGGCAACGTCGCCCGGCCGGGACGATCGACGCATCTCAGCTACGGTTATAGACGTCCTCCAGGCGGACGATGTCGTCCTCGCCGAGATAGCTGCCGCTCTGCACCTCGATGATCTCGAGCGGGATCTTGCCGGGATTTTCGAGGCGGTGGATCTCGCCGAGCGGGATATAGGTCGATTCGTTCTCGCGCAGGACCTTCTGGCGATCGCCGACGGTGACGAGCGCGGTGCCGCGGACCACGACCCAATGCTCGGCGCGGTGGAAGTGCTTCTGGAGCGACAGCCTCCCGCCGGGCTTGACCACGATCCGCTTGACCTGGAAGCGGCTCCCGAGGTCGATCGATTGGTACGACCCCCAGGGGCGGAAGACGCGCAGATGCTCCGCCACTTCCTTGCGTCCCTCGGCCTTCAGGCGCGCCACGAGCTCCTTGACGGTGTCGCCCTTGCTCCTGTCGAAGACGAGAAGGGCGTCTCCCGACGACACCACCGCCAGATTGTCGACGCCGACGAGGCAAACGAGGCTGTCGGCGAGGACCAGGTTGTTGCGCGCATCGAGGAACACGGCGGCGTCCGGCCCGGCATTGCCGTCCCGATCCTTGTCCTTGAGTTCCCAGATCGCGGTCCAGCCGCCGATATCGGACCAGTCCATGGCGACAGGAACGACCCCGACCCGGTCGGACCGCTCCATGACGGCGAAATCGATCGACAGCGCGGCGCAGGCGTCGAACGCGTCGGCGGCAAGGACGACACGGCCAAGGTCCGACGTCGACCGCTCGACGGCCTGCTCCGCCGCCTCGACGGTCGCGGCGTCGAACTTGCGGTACTCCGCGAGCAAGACCTCCGGATCGAAGATGAAGTTGCCGGAGTTCCAGAGATAGCCGTTGGCGATGTAGGCCTTGGCTGTTTCGAGATCGGGCTTCTCGACGAAGGCTTCGACCTTGAAGCAGCTTTGCCCGATCCGGGTCGGGCTCGGCCGGATGTAGCCGTAGCCCGTCGCGGCGCGGTCGGGCTTGATGCCGAACAGCATCAGGTAGCCCTCGGCCGCTGCCTCGCCGGCGCTGCGGACCGCGGCGAGGAAGGCCGGAACGTCCCGGATGACGTGGTCGGCCGCCATGACGAGGAGCTGCGACCCGGGGTCGCGCTTGCGAACGAAGCTCGCAGCGGCAGCGATCGCCGGTCCCGAGTCGCGGCGCATCGGCTCGAGCAGAATCGTGCCCGTGCGCCCGACGCCTTCGAGCTGGTCCGCGACGAGGTGGGAGTAGTCCCTGCCGGTAATGATCACCGGCTCCCGGAACAGGCTCGGGTCGCTCACCCGCAGCACGGTGTCCTGAAAGCTCGACCGCGGTCCGAAGAACGGGATGAACTGCTTCGGGAAGCTTTCCCGGGATGAGGGCCAGAGCCGCGTCCCGGCTCCTCCGCACATGATAACCGGGGTGATGCGTCTCATCATCTCAACGCGCGAGCCGACCGGCCACTCGACGGGCCGCGTCCGAGCCAGGCCGGATTCCGAGGAAGCCGCCAAGCGTCGCGTGCCGGGGTGGCCGATCCCGCTTGGCGAGCGAAAGACGCGGCTGCTTTCTCACCGCAGGCAAGCCTCGTCAAGCTCTCCGCCTTCTAGGCGTTGACGGACCGGCAACGGGGACCGGGGCGGTGCGGCGAGGCTGCGATTGTCCGCCAAGGCGGTTCGGTGATAAAGGCGCGCCGTTCGCCCGAGCGACGCCGGAGAGGTCTTCGGCGGGCTCACGGGCGTTACCTGCCGCCGGCCAAGGAGCGGACCAGGCATGGTGTTCAGCAGCGTCACTTTCCTGTTCTACTTCCTGCCGTTGTTCCTCCTGGTCTTCTACGCGACGCGCTGCAGCAAATGGGCTCTGGCGGCGTTCAGCATCGTTTTCTATGCCTGGGGCGAGCCGATCTTCGTCGTGCTGCTGTTTGCGTCGATCGCCGCGAACTACGTGCTCGGGCTGAAGATCGAGCAGGCCCGCGCCTCCGGCCGGGCCCGGCCTTGGGTCG
Organism: Microvirga sp.; assembly: GCA_036742625.1. Classification (GTDB taxonomy): domain Bacteria; phylum Pseudomonadota; class Alphaproteobacteria; order Rhizobiales; family Beijerinckiaceae; genus JAJKJG01. The sequence goes on along the minus strand of DAINQO010000083.1, from coordinate 2,276 downwards.
CCGCCGGCATCGTCCTCAACCTGATCCCGCTGCTGCTGTTCAAGTACAGCGGGCTTCGTGATCGAGACCCTGGCGACGGTCGCCGGCCTGTCGCCGAAATACGCCGCCGGATTCTCCTTCGGCCTGCCGCTCGGCATCTCCTTCTACACCTTCCACGCGCTCTCGTACCTGATCGACGTCTATCGCGGCGACGTGCGCGCCGAGCGCAGCATCCGCGATATGATCCTGTACATCGCCATGTTCCCGCAGCTCGTCGCCGGGCCGCTGATTCGCTACAAGAAGATCGCCGGAGAGCTGCACCGGCCCCGGATCTCGCTCGAGCGGACCGCGGACGGGATTCGAATCTTCATCATCGGTCTCGCCCAGAAAGTCCTGATCGCGAACACGGTGAGCGCCAGCGCGGACGCGATCTTCGCGCTCCCGCCGGACCAGCTTTCAGGTCCGCTCGCCTGGATCGGGGTGGTTTGCTACACGGCGCAGATCTATTTCGATTTCGCCGGCTATTCGAATATGGCGATCGGCCTCGCGTTCATGATCGGCTTCACCTTCCCGATCAATTTCAACTACCCCTACGTGGCCCGGTCGATGACCGAGTTCTGGCGCCGCTGGCACATATCCTTGTCGTCCTGGTTCCGCGACTACGTCTACATCCCGCTCGGCGGCAACCGGCTCTCGCCGATCCGCACCTACATCAATCTGGCGATCGTCTTCCTCCTCTGCGGCGTGTGGCACGGCGCCGCCTGGACCTTCGTGATCTGGGGTGCCGCCCATGGCGCGTTCCTCGTGCTCGAGCGGCTCGGCCTCGATCGTCTCGTCGCCCGGCTGCCGGCCGCCCTGCAGCATGGCTATGTCATGCTCCTCGTCATGGTGACCTGGGTGTTCTTCCGCTCCGACGGCGTCGGGCACGCGTTCGCCCATCTTGCGGCGATGTTCGGCCTCGGCGCCGATGCGCCCTTCGCGCCGCCGCTGCAGCGTTTTCTCGGCTGGGACGTGTTGCTGGCGCTCGCGGCGGCGGCGCTCGGCGCCGGTCCCATGGCGGCGCAGCTCGGCCGCCGGGCGATGGATGGGCTGTCCGGCGCCTGGCGTTCGCTCGGCTCGGCCTTCGAGCTCGGAACGCTCGCGACCCTGTTCGTGCTCGTCGCCATGAGCCTTGCCGGCGGCGCCTACAACCCGTTCATCTATTTCCGCTTCTGACGATGGACATGCGGGCGCAGATCGCAGCGTCGGGCCCTCGCGAGGCGGGCCTCCGAGCCAGGGGCTGGCTTATCGTCGCGCTGTTCTTCGGGCTGATCCTGGCGCCCGCCGCGACTCAGCTCGCGCAGCTCGGGGCGGCGCCCGGTCAGGAGAACCGCATCCTCGCGCCGCCGCCGCAATGGGTCGGCTTCCGCCGGCTGCGCGATTTCACCAAGGCGACGGATGCCTATATCGACGATCATTTCGGCCTGCGCGACCGGCTCGTGCACTGGAACAGCCGGCTTCGCTATCGCCTCGGCGCGAGCAGCACTCCGAAAGTGGTGATCGGCAGCGACGGCTGGCTGTTCTATGCCGGCGAGAAGATCATCGAGCAGCATACCGGCGAAGACGTCTTCACGCCGGCGGAGCTCGAGCGGTGGGTCGAGGTCATGACCGCCAATCGCGATTGGCTGGCGCGGCGCGGGATCGCCTTCATCATCACGATCGCCCCCGACAAGAGCACGATCTACCCCGAGAAGCTGCCGACCCATCCTCGTCCGCCGGGCCGGACCACGCGCGCCGACCAGCTCGTCGCGCGTCTGCGCACGACCGACCTCGTCCTCGTCGATCCGCGCGAGGCCCTGCGCGAGGCGAAGCGCAGCTTCCCGAAGCTCTATTTCGAGGGCGACAGCCACTGGACCCAGCGCGGCGCCTTCATCGCCTATTCGCAGCTGATGGAAGCGGTGCGGGCAAAGTTCCCGAACGCCGCGCCCGCGTCCCTCGACGACTACGATATCGCTTGGGGTCCGGCGGCCGCGAGCGACCTTGCCTTCCTGCTCACGCTGCACGGCGACTTGAGCTACACCGCCGAACGCTTCACCCGGCGGTCCACGCATCAGCTCGGCACGACGGTGCGGAATCCGACGCCGGGCGGATGGGGTTGGCCGATCAAGTTCATCGAGACCGATCTCAAGGCGCAGCCGCGCCTCCTGGTCTTCGGCGATTCCTTTACGGATTACGTGCTGGGTCCGACATTCCGCTTCGAGAGCTTCCGCGATCCGGTGTTCACCCATCACAACGGCGGCACGTTCAACTTCACGCTC
>DAINQO010000082.1:0-13502 GCA_036742625.1 Microvirga sp. | reverse complement strand
ATTCCGAGATTTGGAGGTATGCCCCGTCGCCAACGGCGTAGCGTCCTGGCTTCGTTAGCTTCGAAACCGCAAGGGCAGTCAGCGGCTTGGCGGTTCGCATCTGCAAACATTTCAGCCAACAAATGGGAGCCGAATGTTAGCAGAATTTCGCGGAACATCAAGGAAGCCGTGACAGCCTAACGTTCTGCGAAAGGGCGTGCTTTCCGGAAATTGGCGGAAGTGTCAGGAAGGTATGTTGGCGGAGGGAGAGGGATTCGAACCCTCGATACGGTTGCCCGTATACACACTTTCCAGGCGTGCGCCTTCAGCCACTCGGCCACCCCTCCGTCGGCGCCTACGGCGCGGTCGCTTGAGATGCGAGGCGCCGAAGGCGGGCAGCGCCGGCACCCGCCTTGACGTTGCGCGCTGCTTGCGGCGAAAGGGCAGCGGCCCCAGTTCCGTCGCGGGCCGCCATCTAGCCTCAGGTGCGCAAATCCGCAAGGCTCCGGGCGGCGCCCCGCCGGCGCCCCCCGGCGCCCGCGGCCTCGCCTGCCCTTGCGTCGCCTGCCGCATGCCCTTAGGTCGAAGCCCCTCCTGCCGCCGCGCCCGGACAAATCGATGTTCCGCTTCCTTGCCCGCTTTCTCGGCCTGATCCTGATCGCGGCCGGGTTCGTCGGGCTCGTCATCGACGGCACGCGCTCGATCGCCAACGGCCTCGTGAGCTTCACGCCGCTCGGCGAGGTCGCCTTCCGGCTGTTCCCCAAGGGCTTCCCGCTGATCGAGCCGGCGGTGACCCGGCATGTGCACCCCTGGCTGTGGGATCCGGTGCTGTTGAACTTCTTTCTCCTCCCCGCCTCCGTGCTCGGGTTTCTGCTCGGGGCGCTCCTGATCTGGATCGGCCGCAAGCCCGAGGAGCCGATCGGCTATCTCGCCGGCCGCTGACTCGCGCCATGGCTCACGGCAAGGTGACGCCGTGAAGGCTCGCGAAAGCGCCGCCGGGCGCCTACATCACGGCGCGTCCGATCCTCGACACGCCGGAGCCGCCATGTCCCTTTTCCGCAAGAGCGCCGAGATGCCGACGCGCGAGACCGCGCTCAAGGGGCGCGAGACGCCGATCCCGACCGCCGAGCGGCACTTCGTCAACGGCCGCCCGCTGCAGGGGCCTTATCCGGAGGGCATGGAAAAGGCGGTCTTCGGCCTCGGCTGCTTCTGGGGGGCGGAGCGCAAGTTCTGGCAGCTCGGCGACGGCGTGTTCGTGACCGCCGTCGGCTATGCCGGCGGGGCGACGCCGAACCCGACCTATGAGGAGGTGTGCTCCGGCCGCACCGGCCACAACGAGGTCGTGCTCGTGGTCTTCGACCCGAAGCGCATCGCCTACGAGGAGCTGCTCCGCACCTTCTGGGAGAGCCACGACCCGACGCAAGGGATGCGCCAGGGCAACGACGTCGGCACCCAGTACCGCTCGGGCATCTACGTCTTCGACGAGGCGCAGCGCCGAGCCGCGGAGGCCTCGAAGGCGGCGTATGGCCGGGCGCTTGCCGGCCGCGGCTATGGCGCCGTCACGACCGAGGTCGTCGATGCCGGCCCGTTCTACTTCGCCGAGGACTACCACCAGCAATACCTCGCCAAGAACCCGATGGGCTATTGCGGGCTCGGCGGCACCGGTGTCGCCTGCCAGATCGGGACGAGCGTCGCGGCCTGAGCGCTGCCGCTTGCAGCCGGTGAGCGCCGGCGGCGCGCCTACTTGGCGACGAGCACCTTGCGGCATTCGGGCGGCAGTTGCGCCATCAGCATCGGCGGGCGCGGCTTGCCGCCGGGCTTCGGGTGCAGCATCGCCTCCGTGAACCAGCCGTCGAGCTCGGCGCCGCAGCCGTCGCCCGGCGCCGGCGGCTCCTGATTGCCGCAGCCTTCGTCGCCGTTCGGGCACCACAGGCGGATGTGGAAGTGGTAGTTGTGCCCGAACATCGGCCTGATCTTCGACAGCCAAGCGCGGTCGGCGCCGGCGTCGCGGCAGAGCGCCCGCTTGATCGCCGGGTTGACGAAGATGCGCGCCACCTCGGGCTCCTTCGACACCGACTTCAAGAGCGCGAGGTGCGCCGGCGTGTAGGCGAGCGGGTCGACGTCGCGCTTGTCCGGACGCACGAGGTTCGTCGCCGACATCTCCTCGCGCTCGGTCCGGCTGAGCCGGCGGTCCGGCATCGGCGTCAGCCAGATATCGGCATCGAGGCCGATCTGATGCGACGCGTGGCCGGTCAGCATCGGGCCGCCGCGCGGCTGGGCGAGGTCGCCGACGAGGAGCCCCGGCCAGCCGTTGATCTCCGGCACGCGCTTCGAGAGGCGCTCAAGGAAGCCGATCAGCCGCGGATGGCCCCAGTTGCGGTTGCGCGACAGGCGCATCACCTGCCAGGTGTCGCCGTCGACCGGCAGCGCCGTCGCGCCGGCGACGCAGCCCTTGGCGTAGCTGCCGATCGCCCGCGCCGCGAGCGGCGCGCCGCTCGTCGCGCGCCCGAACAGCTCCTTCGCCGGGACCTTGGGATCGTCGGGATTGGCGATCGGCGGCAGCGGCTTTGGATGCAGCGTGCCGGGATCCTGCGCCCATGCCGACAGCGGCGCCGCGAGCGCTGACGCGAGGAGAAGCATCCGAATCGGCGACATCGGCGGGAGGCTACCCGGTTTCGCGCGGCGGGCCCAATGCCGCGTCGCCGCAGCCGCCGCTCAGTGCCGCGCCAGCCCCGAGGACGCGCGCACCTCGCCGCCGCTCCGCGGATGGTGCGCCATCGCGACGCGCGCCGCATCCTCGCGCCTGCGCCCGGTCCGGCGGGCCGCGTTGAACGCGCGGCGCTGGCGCGGGCCGCTCCCGGCAAGCGCATAGGCAAGCGCGAGGCCAAAGCCCGCAAACAGCGCGAAGGTCGCGACCGAATGCATCTGCGCTTCGAGGAACAGGCTGGTGCGCCGTTCCGAGATCGGGAGCGAGGAGCGTCCGCCATCCTCCCGCGGACGATAGAGGTTGTCGCGGCGCTGGCGCTCGCGGGCGCCCGGCCGGTCGGTGGTTTGGGACGCGTAGCCGGTCATCTCCATGGCGTAGTCGGTGAGGCGCGGGAAATGCGTGCCCATGAGGCTGATCATGTAGCCGCCGAGGCCGACGACGAGCGTGCGCTTCGGGTGCTCGGCCGCGAACAGGATCGCCTTGCCGACGAGATGCGGGTCGTAGACCGGCGGCGGCAGCGTCAGGGCTTGCGAGCCCATGTCGTTCCGGGCGTGCTCGGGATAGGGCGTGTTGATGCTCGACGGCTTGATCAGGGTGACGGAGATCGGCGCGCCCGCCGCCTCGAGCTCCATGCGCAGGCCGTCGGTGAACGCCTTCACGGCGTGCTTCGTCGCCGAGTACTGGGTCTGGTAGGCCATCGCGCGGTCGCTGAGCACGCTGCCGATGTTGACGATGGCGCCGCCGCCGCGCCGGCCGATATGCTCGGCGGCGACGAGCGAGCCGTTGACGACGCCCCAGTAGTTGACCTCGAACTGGCGCCGCTGATCCTCGATCGGAAGCTGACGCACATCGCCGTAGAGCGCGACCGCGGCATCGTTCACCCAGGTGTTGATGCCGCCGAAGGACTCGGTTGCGACCTTGGCGATGCGCTCGATGTCCTCGCGTTTCGCCACGTCCGCCGCGACGACAACCGCCTGCCCGCCGCGCCGGATGCATTCGCCGGCCACCTCCCGCAGCGCGTCCTCGTTGCGGGCCGCGAGCACGAGCCGGGCGCCGCGCTCGGCGGCCATCTCCGCGGCGGCGCGGCCGATGCCGCTCGAGGCGCCGGTGATGACGATGACCTGCTCTTCGAGCGGCTTCAGCGCGACGCCCATCGGGGTCTCCTGCGAGCTGTGCGGAACGACGCGTCAACGTCGCCCCCCGCCGCCGGTTCCGGCTCGGAACCCTGCTGTCGGGCAAGCGTTGCCTTACATTCATCAGAGGAGGGAGCTCATGGCCACGAACACCACATTCGGCACGACCGCCGCCACGACCGGCACGGCCGGCGGCGCGGCCGAGGTCCGCGAGACCCACAACCTCATCGCCAGCGACAAGGTCGAAGGCACGCCGGTGCGCCGCTCCGACGGCGACAAGATCGGCACCATCGAGCGCGTCATGATCGAGAAGCGCTCCGGCAAGGTCGCCTATGCGGTGATGAGCTTCGGCGGCTTCATGGGGCTCGGCGAGGACTACTACACGCTCCCGTGGAGCGTCTTGAAGTACAACACCCAGCTCGACGCCTACGAGCTCAACCTGTCCGAGGACCAGCTGCGCGGCGCCCCCCGCCGCTCGCAGGACGGCCGCGACGCCTCATACGACCGCGAATGGGAAGAGCACGTGCACCGCTACTACAACGCGACGCCGTACTGGGGCATCTGAGCAAGCGCCCGGGACGATGGAGCCGCTCGGCATCGCCGGGCGGCTTTTTCGTTGTCAGTGCGTCACGACGATGCGGGCGCCGCCGCGGGACTGCACGAGGCGGTAGAGCGCCGCCGCGTTTCCCGGGTGGAGACGAACGCAGCCATGGCTTGCCGGGCGCCCGAGCTGGCGGATCGAGTTCGTCCCGTGGATGGCGTAGCCGCCGCGGAAGAACAACGAATAGGGCATCGGCGACATGTGGTATTTGCGCGAGTACCACATCCGCTCCATGCGCTGGACGCGGTAGCTGCCGGCGGGCGTGCGATAGCCCCGCCGCGCCGTCGACACCGGCCAGGCATAGGTCAGCCCGCCGTCGATGTAGACACGCATGCGCTGCGCGGAATTGCTGATCTGGACGGTGACGCTCGCCGAGGCCTCGGTCGCCAGGAAAGCGGTGAGGCACAGGCCGAAAACGAGCCGGGACACGCGGATGAACGGCGACATGACGCTTTACGCCTCATAAACAGTCCCCGCATCCACCCATAGTTAAGCTCAGGTCAATGCATTCGGCAAGCCGCTTGCGATTAGTTGACTCCGGCAACCATCTCGGAAATCCTGCGACCCGCCTTGCAGGTGCGGCTCTGCCATGGACGTCACGACGGAAGCGATCGACCGGGTCCGCCGTTTCACGCGTTTCTATACGCGGCGGATCGGCGTGCTCCAGGAAGGACTGCTCGGCAGCCGATTCTCGCTGACCGAGGCGCGCGTCGTCTACGAGCTCGCGCAGCGGAACGGGGTCACGGCGGCGGAGCTCGGCAAGGAGCTCGGGCTCGACGCCGGCTATCTCAGCCGCATCCTGCGCGGCTTCGCCGACGCCGGGCTGATCGTGCGCGAGCCTTCGCGGCACGACGCCCGCCAGAGCCTGATCGCGCTCACCTCCGAGGGCCGCGCCGCCTTCGCCGCGATCGACGCCCGCTCCCGCAGCGAGGTCGCGGCGATGCTGGCGCGGCTCGCCGAGCCCGACCGGGCGAGGCTCGTCGCGGCGATGCGCAGCGTCGAGGATCTTCTCGCCTCCGGGCCGGCGCGGGCGCGCGCGCCGCAGGCGGACTGCGTGCTGCGCCCGCACCGGCCCGGCGACATGGGCTGGGTGATCCACCGTCAGGCTGTCCTCTATCACCAGGAATACGGCTGGGACGAAAGCTTCGAGGCGCTCGTCGCCGAGATCTGCGCCGGCTTCATCAAGAGCTTCGAGCCCGGGCGCGAGCGCTGCTGGATCGCCGAGATCGAGGGCGAGATCGTCGGCTCGGTGTTCCTGGTCCGGCAGTCGGACGAGGTCGCGAAGCTGCGGCTCCTCTATGTCGAGCCGAAAGCGCGCGGGCTCGGGCTCGGCCGAAGGCTGGTGCGCGCGTGCATCGGCCTCGCGAGAGAGGCCGGCTATGCGCAACTGACGCTCTGGACGAACGACATCCTGCACGCGGCGCGCCAGATCTATGTCGCCGAGGGCTTCCGCCTGATCGCCGAAGAAAAGCACCACTCGTTCGGCCACGACCTTATCGGCCAGAACTGGGCGCTGGAGCTCGCCTCCGGCCAAGCCGGAACCTGACCCTGCCGCGCCGGTTTCTCCTTCAAGGAGACGATCATGGCTCATTGGAAACACGGCCTTGCCGTCATCGCCCTCGCCGGCATGACCGCGACCGCCCTCGCGCAGGCGCCGGCCGCCCCGCGCGACCCGAACATGCCCGACCCGAAAACGGTGCCGGCCGAGAAGATGGCGCCCGAAATGGCGCCCCGCGACCCGGGCAGCACCGGCTCGACCGGCACGCTCAGCGACAAGCTCGAGAAGTCCGACGGCGTGATCAAGCCGCCGCCGATGGGCAGCGAGATGGTGGTGCGCCCGCCGGTCGCAAACCCGAATTCGATGCCGGTCATCACGCCGCCCGGCACCTCGCCGTCCGATCCGGTGCAGCCGAAATAGGCTTTAAGCGAACGCCACCGCGCCGAGCGCCATCGTCACCGCCGCCTGCGTCGGGTCGATGACCGGGACGCCGAGCGCCGCCTCGAGCGGCTTTCGGTGTCGCGCCATGCCGGCGCAGCCCATGACGATGGTCTCGGCGCCGTCGCGGTCGCGCAGCTCGGTCCCGACCTCGATCATGCGGTCGAGCGTTTTCTCGCCGCTAGCGCTTTCGGCGACCGACATCTCGATCGGGCGCTCGCCGGCGAGCCGCTCGGTGAGGCCCATCTGGCGCAAATAGCGCAGGTGCCGCCCGATCGATTTCTGCTGGATGGCGATGACGCCGAAGCGGTCGGCGCGGGCGAGCGCCGCGAGCACGCCGCACTCGGCGATGCCGAACACCGGGCGCCCGGTGCCGTCGCGGCAGACATGCAGGCCGGGGTCGGAGAAGCAGGCGATGACGAAGGCGTCGGATTCGTTGTCCGCCTCGACGAGGCGCCGGAGCGGCAGCACCACGCTCTCGACGTCGGCCTGGCTTTCGATGCCGTAGGGCCCCTCGGCGAGCGTCTTGCAGACGATCTCCGGCCCGCCCTCGAACGCGAGCGGCTTCAGCGCGTCGGCGAGGCCGCGCGTCACGGTCTCGTTCGAGTTCGGGTTGACGACGAGGATGCGGGGCATGGGGTTTCTCTGCTGCCTGCCCATTGAAACGCCGGCGCCGGCGTTGTCCAGTGCTCCTGCCCTGTGCTGTCATCCCGGCCGCAGCGGAGCGAAGCGCCGGGATCCATTCGGCGCCGGCGTCATGGGTCCCGGATCGCGCCTCGGGCGCGTCCGGGACGACCCCTGAGGAGTGATGTTGTGACCGAACCCACCTACGACCTCGTCATCCGCGGCGGCACGCTCGCGACCGCGAGCGATACCTTCGAGGCCGACCTCGCGATCTCCGGCGAGAGCATCGCCGCCGTCGGCCGCGGCCTCGCGGCGGGCCGTCGCGAGATCGATGCGCGCGGCAAGCTCGTGCTCCCGGGCGGGATCGACTCGCATTGCCACATCGAGCAGCTCTCGGCCGCCGGGATGATGAACGCCGATACCTGGGAGAGCGCGACGGTCTCGGCCGCGCATGGCGGCACCACGACGGCGATCGCGTTCGCGGCCCAGCACGTCGGCATGAACCTGACGCAGGTCGTCGAGGACTATGCCGGCCTCGCCCGCAAGGGCGCGGTCGTCGACTACGCCTTTCACATGATCGTCGCCGACCCGACCGAGGCGACCGTCCGCGAGCATCTGCCGCCGCTGATCCGCGCCGGGCACGCCTCGGTCAAGGTGTTCATGACCTACGACCGCCTCAAGGTCGACGACGAGCCGCTGCTCGACGTGCTCGTCACGGCGCGCGAGAACCGGGCGCTCGTCTGCGTTCATGCCGAGAACCACGGCATGATCTCCTGGATGGGGAAGCGCCTCGTCCAGCGCGGCTACACGGCGCCGAAATTCCATGCCGTGAGCCATCCGCGCCTCGCCGAGTCCGAGGCCTTCAACCGCCTCGTCGCGATGGCGGCGCTCCTCGATCAGCCGGTGATGATCTTCCACGTCTCGACGGCGGAAGGCGCCGCCGCCGTGCGCCGGGCGCGCGGCGACGGGCTCAAGGTTTTCGCTGAGACCTGCCCGCAATATCTTCTCATGACGGCGCAGGACCTCGACCGGCCGGGGCTCGAGGGCGCGAAGTGGATGTGCTCGCCGCCGCAGCGCGCCGAGCGCGACCAGGAGGCGCTGTGGCGGGCGCTCGCGCTCGGCGACCTGCAGACCGTCTCGTCCGATCACGCGCCCTATGCCTTCGACGAGACGGGCAAGCTGCGCGCCGGGACGAGCCCGAATTTCAAGCAGATCGCCAACGGCATGCCCGGCCTCGAATGGCGCCTGCCGCTGCTCTTCGACGCCATGGTCTCGAAGGGCCGGCTCGGGGTCGAGAAATTCGTCGAGCTCACCGCGACCGCGCCGGCCCGGATCTACAACCTCGAAGGCAAGGGCTCGCTGGCGATCGGCGGCGACGCCGATATCGCGATCTGGGACCCGCAAAAGCGCGTCACGCTCGCCGACGCTGCGGTCCACGACCGCGCCGGCTACACGCCCTATGCCGGCCGCACCGTGCAGGGCTGGCCGGTGACCGTGCTGCGGCGCGGCGAGGCGATCGTCGCCGACGGGACGTTGCGCGCGGCGCCCGGCTCCGGCCGCTTCCTGCCGCGCACCGGCGGCGCCGCCGCCGAGCCGGCCGGACGGCTCGAGCCCGAGATGGACCCGGCCCGGAATTTCGGGGCGGTGCTCTTGTAGAGCCTCATGCCCGACATGGCCGGATCGATGCCGGCCGTGACGTGAACCCGGCGCTCAGACGCTCCGCACTGCGCCGCCGTCGACCCGCACCAGGCTGCCGGTGACGTAGCTCGCGCGCTCGGAGGCGAGGAAGCAGACGACGTCGGCGAATTCCTCGACCTTGCCGTAGCGCGCCATCGGGATCGTCGCGAGCGAGGCGGCCTCGACGTCGGCGACGCTTTTGCCTTGCGTCTTCGCCGCGGCGGAATCGATCTCGGTCGTGCGGTCGGTCTTGATGCGCCCCGGCAGCACGACGTTGACGGTGATGCCCTCCTTGGCGACCTCGCCCGACAGGGTCTTCGACCAGCCGACGATCGAGGAGCGCAGCGCGTTCGAGATCACGAGGTTCGGGATCGGCTGCACGACGCCGGTCGAGGCGACGGTGAGGATGCGGCCCCATTTGCGCTCGCGCATGCCCGGCAGCACGAGGCCGGCGAGCTTGAACACGGGAACCACCATGGCCTCGAACTGCGGCACCCACTCGTCGGGCTGAACCGTCAGCGGCGTGCGCGCCGGCGGGCCACCGGTGTTGGCGACGAGGATGTCGACGCCGCCAAGCTCCTTCATCGCCGCCGCATGGATCGCCTCGACATTGTCCTTGAGGTCGCCGACGAAGGTCGAGGCGCGGCCCGGGCCTTTCTTGCCGATCGCCTCGGCGGCCTCCTTCAGCCGGTCGCCGCTGCGCGCCGTCATCAGCACATGCGCGCCTTCCGCCGCGAGCGCCTCGGCGATGCCGCGCCCGAGGCCGCGGCTCGAGGACAGGACGATGGCGCGCTTGCCGGCAAGGCCGAGATCCATGGCAGGCTCCGATTGCGTGGTTAGGCGCCCGACGGCGCCGGGATGGGGCTTGGCTTATAGCGAGGACGCCCGCCGGGGCAATCGCGCCAGTCAGGCCTCGCTTCGGCCCTCGCCCTCGACCTGTTGCTCGACCATGGCGCTGAGGCGCTGGAACAGCCCGAGCCCGAGCACCAGGAAAGTGCCGGCGACGAGGAGCAGCGTCGGGTAGAGCATCTCGGCGGTATTCTCGGTCGAGACGCGAAACACGGTCACCAGGGCCTCGAGGAAAACCGCGATCGCGATCGTCGAGATGAACTTCGTCAGGCTGCGCCGCGCATCCGAGGCGGTCTGCTTCTCGCGCCGGTTCAGCACCTCCTCCTCGACGAGGAACTTGGCGACGTCGAAGACGGCGATCGCAATGATGACGTAGCCGACCGCGCCGAGGAGGGCGATCTTGCCCTGCGGCCCGGGGCTGAGGAACTCGACCACGGGATAATACAGCCCCTGCAGGATCAACCCGAGGGCGAGGAGCATCAGGACGAAGCTCGCGAGGCCGAACACGGCGCGGGAAAGAAGCTGCACCAGAGGCTCCGAAAAAGGCTGCGGTTCCGATGCTATGACAGCGGGACGGCGCCGGGCCAAGCCTGTCGCGATCAGCGCTCTCCGCCCGGCCGGAAGCGGCCGACGAGCACCTGCGCGCCGGCCGGGCTCGTCAGCCGCGCGAAGGTGATCGGCGCCTCGCCGCGCCAGGTCCGCCGCTCGACGCAAAGGCACGCCGCGCCGCGCCGGAGGTTCAGATGCCGCGCCACCTCGCTCGTTGCCGCGACGGCGCCGATCAGGTGCTCGGCCTCGGTCCAGGGCACGTGGTCGAGGAGCCAGCGCCCCGGCGCCACGAGGTCGAGCCGCGCCTCGAGGATGCCCGGCGCGGCGTCGAGATTGACGAGCCGCTCCTCGAGCTGCACCGGCGTGCCGTCGGCGGCGTGGCAGAGGAGGAGCCGCAGCACCGGCGTGCCAAGCGCGGCGCGAAGACGCGCCGCCTCGGCGCTCGTCGCCGCGCCGGTGCCGCGCGCCAGAAGCGTCATGGCGTGGCGCGCTCCTGCGCGCTCGATCTCGGCCGAGATGTCCCAGATCTCGAACACCGCCCGCTCGGCCGAGCACGCCGCGACGACGGTGCCGGATTTGCGCTTCCGCTCGACGAGGCCCTCGCCGGCAAGGCTCGCGAGCGCCCGGTTGACGGTCATCCGCGACACCCCGAAGCGCGCCATCAGCGCGTGCTCCGACGGCACCCTGCGCCCCGGCGGCCACGACCCGGCGAGGATCGGCCGCGCGATCGCCCGCCGGATCTGCAGATGCAGCGGTCCGTCTCCGTCGAGCGCGAGGTCGTCGGGGATCACCCGTGTGCCGCCGCGATCTTCCCCTCCCCCTTGCGGGGAGGGGTAGGGGTGGGGGGCGCGGGGTCGGGCGCAATCGATGCAAGGAACGCTAGGCCGGACGGGGAGCGCTCTGCTGACTGCACCGGCGCTCTACGCCAGCGCCCCCCACCCGGCTCGGCCTTCGGCCGAGTCCGCCCTCCCCGCAAGGGGGAGGGAAGGCGTTCGGCGCTGCCCATCAGATCGCCTCCAGCCGCCGCACCGTCTCGCGGTAGCGGGTCAGCAGGCGTTCGCGATCGCGGTGGCGGCCGCTCTCGACCACGTGCGCGCCGCCGCAGATGACGTCGGCGACGGCGGCGTTGTCGGCGGAGAAGATCCACGCATCGAGGATGACGTCGCCTTTCGCCGCCGCGAGCGAGGGATGCTCGCGGTCGAGCACGACGATGTCGGCGCGCTGCCCCGGCGCGATCGCGCCGATCGAGCGGCCGAGCGCCTGCGCACCGCCGGCGCACGCGGCCTCGTGCAGCCGGCGTCCGGTCGAACGCTTCTCCTCGCCGAGCGCGTTGCGGCTGCGCTGCGTGAGGCGCTGCGCGTATTCGAGCCCGCGCAGCTCCTCGGCGGCGGAGACGCGGACGAGCGAATCCGAGCCGACGCCGAAGCGCCCGCCCTTGGCGAGGAAGCGGCTCGTATCGAACACGCCGTCGCCGAGATTGGCCTCGGTGACCGGGCACAGCCCGGCGACGGCGCCCGACGATGCGATCAGCTCGATCTCCTGCGCTGCCGCGTGCGTCGCGTGGATCAAGCACCAGCGCGCATCGACCGCGACCGTCTCATACAACAGCTCGATGGGACGCTTGCCGTGCGCGGCGAGCGCATCCTCGACCTCCCTCACCTGCTCGGAGACATGGATGTGCATCGGCCCCTCCGGCCAGCGCTTCGCGATCCACGTAAGGTCGGCGAGGGTGACGGCGCGGAGCGAATGCGGCGCGATGCCGAGCTTCGCATCCGCAAGCTCGGCGATCGCCCGCGCGCTCGCCTCGACGAGGCGCTCGAAGCCGTCGCGGTCGCTGAGGAACCGGCGCTGGCCCTGAACCGGCGGCGCCCCGCCGAAATTGCCCTGTGCGTAGAACACCGGCAGCAGCGTCAGCCCGATGCCGGTCGCGGCGGCCGCCGCCGCGATGCGCTCGGCCGTCTCGGCGACGTTGCCGTAAGGGCGCCCGTCGGGCCCGTGGTGCAGGTAGTGGAACTCGCCGACCGCGGTGAAGCCCGCCTCGAGCATCTCGACGAAGGCGAACGCGGCGATCGCCTCGACGTCGTCGGGCGAAAGCCGGTCGAGGAAGCGGTACATGACCTCGCGCCAGGTCCAGAAGCTGTCGGCGGAGGGCCCGCGGCGCTCGGCCAAGCCCGCCATGCCGCGCTGGAAGGTGTGGCTGTGCAGGTTCGGCAGGCCCGGCACCGCGGCGCCCGAAAAGCGCGTCGCGTCGCCGGCCTCGACGCCGGTCTCGACGGCGGCGATGACGCCGTTCGCGACGGTGACGCGGACGTCGTCATGCCAGCCGCCCGGCACGAGCGCGGTCGCGAAATGCAGCTTGCCCATGCGGCTCCCGGCCCATAGTCTTTTGTCTAGACAATAACCCCGGAGGAGGTTCGTGCAAGGCCGCATCGCCGTCGACCGGCTGTGGAAGAACGCCCGGCTCGCGACCATGGCCGGGGCCGGACTCGGCATCGTCGAGCGCGGCGCGGTCGCGACGCGGGACGGGCGCATCGCGTTTGCCGGCGCCGAGGCAGAGCTGCCGGCGCTCGCTGCGCGGGAGACGATCGACTGCGCCGGCCGCTGGATCACGCCGGGGCTGATCGACTGCCACACCCATCTCGTCTTCGCCGGCGACCGCTCCGACGAGTTCGAGCGCCGGCTCGCCGGCGAGAGCTACGCCGATATCGCGCGCGCCGGCGGCGGCATCGCCGCGACGGTGCGCGCCACCCGCGAGGCGTCGGAGGACGAGCTCGTCGGCGCCGCCTTGCCGCGGCTCGACGCGCTCCTCGCCGAGGGCGTCACGACGGTCGAGATCAAGAGCGGCTACGGCCTCGAGACCGAGGCCGAGCTGCGACAGCTGCGCGCCGTGCGCCGGCTCGGCGAGGAGCGCCCGGTCGCCGTCGCGGCGACCTATCTCGGCGCCCACGCGGTGCCGCCGGGCGGCGACCGCACGGCCTACGTCCGCTCGATCATCGACGAGGCGCTGCCGCGGATCGCGGCGGAGGGCCTCGCCGAAGCCGTCGACGCCTTCCAGGAGACGATCGGCTTCACGCCCGAGGAGACCGCGGCGGTGCTTGCGGCGGCGCAGCGGCACGGGTTCAAGGTGAAGCTCCACGCCGATCAGCTGAGCGACACCGGCAGCGCCGCGGTCGCGGCCCGTTTCTCGGCGCTCTCCGCCGACCACCTCGAATACACGAACGAGGAGGGTGCCGCGGCGATGGGGCGGGCCGGCACGGTCGCGGTGCTGCTGCCGGGCGCGTTCTACGTGCTGAAGGAGGCGCAAAAGCCTCCGGTCGAGGCCTTCCGCCGTCACGGCGTCGCGATGGCGGTCGCGACCGACCTCAACCCCGGCACCTCGCCGATCGCGAGCTTGCGCCTGTGCGCCCACATGGCCTGCACCTTCTTCGGGCTGACGGTGCCGGAAGC
>DAINQO010000081.1:0-13563 GCA_036742625.1 Microvirga sp. | reverse complement strand
CTGCCCATACACCGTTGACGAGATTCGGGATCGGCCCTTCCCGTACGAGTGATCGGTCGCGAGTTCCCCGCGTGCTCAAAATCCGCCTCATTCCCTGCCTCGACGTGAAGGACGGGCGCGCCGTCAAGGGCGTTAAGTTCGTCGATCTGCGCGACGCGGGCGATCCCGTCGAGGCGGCGAAGGCCTATGACGCCGCCGGCGCCGACGAACTCTGCTTTCTCGACATCACCGCCTCGCACGAGGACCGCGGCATTCTCCTCGACGTCGTCCGGCGCACGGCCGAGGCCTGCTTCATGCCGCTCACCGTCGGCGGTGGCGTGCGCGCCGTCGAGGATATTCGCAAGCTCCTCCTCGCCGGGGCCGACAAGGTGTCGATCAACACCGCGGCGGTCGCCAATCCCGAGTTCGTGCGCGAAGCGGCGGAGAAGTTCGGCAGCCAGTGCATCGTCGTCGCCGTCGACGCCAAGAAGGTGTCGGGCCCGGGCGAGCGCGACCGCTGGGAGATCTTCACCCATGGCGGACGCAAAGCCACCGGCATCGACGCCGTCGCCTTTGCCGGCAAGGCCGCGGCGCGAGGGGCCGGCGAGCTTCTCGTCACCTCGATGGACCGCGACGGCACCAAGAGCGGCTACGACATCGCGCTGATCCGCTCGATCGCCGACGCGGTGCCGATCCCGGTGATCGCCTCGGGCGGCGTCGGCGACCTCGACGATCTCGTCGAGGGGGTGCGCGACGGCCATGCGAGCGCGGTGCTCGCGGCCTCGATCTTCCATTTCGGCGAGCATTCGATCACCGAGGCGAAGGCGCACATGGCGCAGGCCGGCCTTGCGATGCGCATCGACGCGTGATCCGGACGTCATGGCGGGCTTGACCCGGCTATCCCGATGTCAAAGGGTGCGCGGCCTTCCCCTTGATCCCCGGGGTTCTGGCCGGGAACGACGCTGTTCATGATCGAAGCCGCCAGCTTCACGCTTGCCGACCTTGCCCGCATCGTCGCCGAGCGGGCCGACGCCGCGCCGGACCAGTCCTACACGGCGAGGCTCCTCGCCAAGGGCAGCGCCGCGACGGCGAAGAAGCTCGGCGAGGAGGCGGTCGAGGCGGTGATCGCGGCGGTCGAGGGCGACCGCGCCGGTCTCGTCGCGGAGGCCGCCGACGTGCTCTACCATTTGCTGGTTGTGCTCAGATCGCGCGATGTGCCACTGGATGCGGTCATGAACGAGCTCGAGCGCCGCACCGCCCAATCCGGTCTCGCCGAGAAGGCATCGCGCCCGCGATGACGGCGCTGTCGCCCCAGGCGGCGCCGGACGAGCGGGCCTTGGACAACGACCTGGCGCCGTACCGGATCTTCACCCGCGAGCAATGGGCGAAGCTGCGCGCCGACACGCCGATGACGCTCACCGCCGACGAGGTGATGCGGCTCCAGTCTCTCAACGATCCGATCGGCCTCGAGGAGGTGGTCGCGATCTACCTGCCGCTGTCGCGTCTCCTGTCCCTCTACGTCGCCGCGACGCAGGGGCTGTTCCGGGCGACGCAGCGCTTCCTCCTCGCCGAGAACGAGGGCAAGGTCCCCTACATCATCGGCGTCGCGGGCTCGGTCGCGGTCGGCAAGTCGACCACCGCCCGCGTCCTGAAGGCGCTCCTCGCGCGCTGGCCCAATACGCCCAAGGTCGACCTCATCACCACCGACGGCTTCCTGCTGCCGAACGCCGAGCTGTCACGGCTCGGGTTCATGGAGCGCAAGGGCTTCCCCGAGAGCTACGACACCGGCAAGCTTCTGCACTTCCTCGCCGACATCAAGGCCGGCAAGCGCAACGTCCGGGCGCCGCTCTACTCGCACCTCGTCTATGACGTGGTGCCGGGCGAGGAGACGGTCGTCGATCGGCCGGACATCCTCATCGTCGAAGGGTTGAACGTGCTCCAGCCGGCGCGGCTGCCGAAGGACGGCACCGCGATCCCGTTCGTCTCGGATTACTTCGACTTCTCGGTCTATCTCGACGCCGACGAGCACGACCTCCACCGCTGGTATGTAAGCCGCTTCCTCAAGCTGCGGCAGACCGCGTTTCGCGACCCGCTGTCCTTTTTCCGCAAATACGCCGAGCTTTCGGAAGAGGATGCGATCGACACCGCCGACGGGCTCTGGACCCGGATCAACCTCGCGAACCTGCGCGAGAACATCGTGCCGACCCGTCAGCGGGCGAGCCTGATCCTTCGCAAGGGGCCGAGCCACCGCATCGAGCAGGTCGCCCTGCGGCGGCTTTAGTCGAGAACGGGTTTCGGGTCGGCTTGCTCACTGGAGCCGCCGCCGCCCTACATGCCCACGGTCAGGGCGGCTACTTGCTTTCGAGTGCTTCCATGCGGTGGGCGCACCGCCATGCGGCAGGCGGGAATCCAGTGAGCGAAGTGCCCGGAAAACGACGAAGCCAGGCCCATCTTCCGCCTCGGCGAAAAGAAAGGGCGGCCGTCGCCGGCCGCCCTCGGCACCATGTCCGGCCGGCCTACAGGCTGCCGAAAAACACCATGGCGATCGACAGGATCGTCGTCGATGCAAGAAAGCCGACGGAGGCTCGCGCGAAGGAAGGTTGGGGCGTCAGCCCCGTGGACGCGGTTTCCATGTTGATGCTCGGGTGATTGTCGAAGTTCCCCGATCAACCCCGAGCTCCGGGCCTGGTTCCGAAGTAATCATGAAACAAAAAACAGCAGCGGCGCTGGAACTAAGACCAAAGCCCTTCCTGCCGGGCAAGCTCGGCAAGGCTCCGCTGCGGCCTCGCCCCGATATGCTGGATCACCTCGGCGGCCGCGAGTGCACCGAGGCGGGCGCAACCGATATGGTCGAGGTCGCGGGAAAGCCCGGCGAGGAAACCTGCGGCGAAGAGGTCGCCGGCGCCGGTCGTGTCGACGAGGCGCTCGACCGGAAACGCCGGCACGGCCCGCGTCTCCTCCCGGGTGACGACGAGGGCGCCCTCCGCCGAGCGCGTCACGACGGCGACGACGCCCTCCTGGCGCAGCGCCGCAAGGGCGGTCGCGTCGTCGCCGGTCTGGTAGAGGCTTCGCAGCTCGTGGATGTTGGCGAACAGGATGTCGAGGCTGCCGTCGCGCATCAGGCCGAGGAACTCGTCGCGATAGCGATCGACGCAGAAGGGGTCGGAAAGCGTCAACGCGACGGCGTTGCCGGCCTCGTGGGCGATCGCCACCGCCTTGCGGAAAGCGCGCTTCGCCTCCGGCGGATCCCACAGATAGCCCTCGAGGTAGACGTACCGGGCCGCCCGGACGGTGTGCGGATCGACGTCCTCCGGGGTGAGGTTCTGGCAGGCGCCGAGATAGGTGTTCATGGTGCGCTCGCCGTCCGGCGTCACCAGGATGAAGCTGCGCGCCGTTGCCGGCCCCGCGGTCGCGGACGGCACGTCGAAGCGGACGCCGATCGAGCGCAGATCGTGACCGTAGAGCCGGCCGAGCTCGTCGTCACGGACCTTGCCGATGAACGCCGCCTTGGCCCCGAGCGAGGCGACGCCGACTGCGGTGTTCGCCCCCGAGCCGCCGGAGATGACCGTCGTCGGCCCCATCGCCGCGTAGAGGTGCTCGGCGCGCGCCTCGTCGATGAGCTGCATCGCGCCCTTGTGCACGTTCTCGCGGGCGAGGAACGCCTCGTCGGTTCGGGCGATGACGTCGACGATGGCGTTGCCGATCGCGAGAACGTCGATCGAGGCGTTGTGCATGGGAGGCCGGGAGCGCAGGAGGGAGCCGCGCTTTCGCACCGGTCCACGTGGGGGTCAAGGGCGGCGGCCGTCTAGGATTTTGCGCGCGCGGCCGCTTTGTCGAGCACCGCAGCCATTGCGGCGACCTCCTCGTCGGTGAGCGCCGGAAGCTCGCGCGCGAGCCGGTTCAGGAACAGCACGGTGTCCGGATCGCGGCCGGAGGCATCGATCCTGACCTTCGGCTCGGACAGGTCGGCGAGGCGCAGAAGCTCGTCGGCCTCGTCCCAGATGATGCGGAAGTACTGGAGCACGCCCTGGAGCAGGGTCCAGGTCGGCTTGCCGCGCTCGCCGCGCTCGAGCGCCGACAGGTAGGCGACGGAGACGCCGAGATGCGCCGCCATGTCCTTGAGGAGGAGCCCGCGCTCGCGCCGCAGCTCGCGGACGCGGCGGCCGAACGGCGTCACGGCTCGCCCGGCGCGCGGCGCCGGCGCAGCCGGACATAGAGCGCGCCCGAGCCGCCACGGTGGGGCGCGGCCGCCTCGAAGCCGAGCACCACCGTGCGCAGCTCCGGCAGGCGCAGCCAGTGCGGCACGACGCGGCGCAGGACGCCGCGCTCCTCGAAGAAGCTGTCGCCCGCGGCGGCGGCGCCCTTGCCGGTGATCACCAGCACGACCTCGTGGCCGCGCTCGCGCGAACGATGCAGGAAGCCGATGAGCGCCCGATGGGCCTCGCTCTGGCGCATGCCGTGGAGGTCGATCGCGCCGTCGGCGCGCCGGGCGCCGCGTCGCAGCGCCACCAGGGTCTTGCGCTCGATCGGGGCCAGCGGCGGAAGCGCCGGCGCTCGGCCCGGTCTGCGGGGCGCGGGCGCCGCGGACGTGGCCGGCGGCGGCTCGGCAGCGGGCACGGCTGGCGGCTCGGGTGGGACATCGGGAAAGCCGTGGCCAGGCAGCGGCTTCACGGCCCGCGCGACATGCGCCCAGAGCCGGCGCTCCTCGGCCGAGAGCTGGCGCGAGCGGCGCGGCTTCATGGCTTCGGCAGGAGGACGACGAAGCGGAACGGGTGGCGCAGCATTCCGGCGCGGGTGCCGGCCGCGGCGCCGGTGCCGACGAAGAGATCGCCGCGCGCCGGTCCGGTGATGGCGGTGCCGGTATCCTGGGCGATCATCAGCCGCGCGAACGGCGCGCCGCCGCCGCCCGGCTGCGGCGCCTCGCCCTCGAGCCAGAACGGCAAGCCGTAGCTCCAGAGATTGCGGTCGACGGCGAGGCTGCGGCCGGCGGTCAGCGGCACGCCGGCGCCGCCGATCGGGCCGTCCTCGGGGGCAAGCTCGTCGGCGAGGCGGAAGAAGATGTAGGAGCGGTTGAGGCGCATGATCTCGCGCCCCTCCTCGGGGTTCGCCCGCAGCCAGGCGGTCAGCCGCTCGAGGTTCATCTCAGGCAGCGGCACGTGGCCGCGCTCGACGATGATCCGGCCGGGCGCCGTGAACGGATAGCCGTTGCGGCCCGCATAGGCGACCCGCACGGTGCGGCCGTCCGGCAGCCGTATCCGGGCCGAGCCCTGCACATGGACGATGAAGGCATCGACCGGGTCGCGCAGGAAGACGATCGGCGTCGCCAGCGCGCCGAGCGCGCCGTCCTCGATCGCGCCCCGGTCCGGATAGGGCTCATACCCGGCCGCCGTCCGGCGTGCCGCCTGCAGGCCGGCGAGTCCCGGCCACGCCTCCCCTTGCGGCACGCTCGCGAGGTCGTCCGGACGGGCGAGGAGCGGCGCCGGGAAGCTCTCGGTCTGCGTCAGCGAGCCGTCGTATTCGGGCTCGAAATAGCCGGTCAGGAAGCCGCGGCCGGACGGCGGCACGACCTCGAACGGCGCGAAGAGATCCTCAAAGAAGGCCTTGACCGAGCCGGCGGTGGAGGGATCTGGCGCCGCGGCGCAGGCCCGCTTCAGGCCGTCGTCCGCCGGCAGCGCCGTGCGAAGCGACGGGCGCTCCTCGGCGATCGCGCGGCAGGTCCGGCGGAAGGTCGAAAGAGCGGCGCCGTGATCGTCGGCGTCCCAGCCGGCCAGATCCGTGAAGGCGAGCGCCTCGAGCCGGGCGTTGCCGACCGCCGACGGGTCGGCGGCGGCGCGCCCGGCCGAGAGGGCAAGAAGGCCCAGGAGGAGAAAGGCTAGGAGAGCGGGTCTCGCCCCGTTCACTGCGCGGCTTCGGTCGCGACGAGCTGCCAGTTCGGGTCGCGGGTGCCGAGCGTGCGCGCGAACGTCCACACGTCGGTCACGTCGACGACCGCTTCGGGGCTGCCGTCGACGACGTTCCCCTGCGCGTCGCGGGTCACCGTGATGAGCTTGGAGAGGAAACGGATCGTCACCTGCGCGACGCGGTTCCTGACCTCGACGCCGACGAGGTCGGCCCTGTCGATCGAGACGAAGGTGGTCTCGGCCTTCTCGCCGCGCTTGTCGCGGTCGACGATCGCGCGCTCGAAGCCCTCGAAGACATCCCGCGACAGGAGGTTCTTCAGGCTCTTGCGGTCGCCCTGGGCAAAGGCGGTGACGATCATCTCGTAGGCCGTCTTGGCGCCCTCGACGAAGCCGCGGGCATCGAAGCCCGGCTCGATCTTGGCGATCTCGTCGAGCCCGGCCGCGACCGGCGAGCCGGGCTCGGCGACGCCGCTCCAGCGGTCCGGCGCGAGCTCGACCGTCGCGGCGGTCGGCCCGTTCACGGCCCCGGGCAGCCGCACGACGTTGTCGCCGCCGGCGGTCCGCGGCGCCGGGCCGAGCGGCGGCGGCGCCTCGCGGCGGGAGAACGGGTCGAGAGGCGGCTTCTCCTGCCCGGTCTTCTGGCCGAGCACCGAGCGCAGCCGCCAGATCACGAAGACCGCAAGCGCGAGAAAGATGATCGTCGTGACGTCAAGCGAGTCTTGCATCGTCGATCCGGTCTGCCCCCGTCCGCCGTTTCGCATCCGGCCCGGGTGAAAGCAAGCCGAATGCCCGGGCCCAAAGCGCCGGCGCCCGGCCCATATGGGGTCGCCGGGACGCGACATCCAGGCGAGCGGCCGGGCGAGCCGCCGGGCGCTCCAACCTTGTCGCACCGGGCGAGCCGTGATAGCGGGCGCGCTGAAAACGAGCCGCCTCGGAGGCCGATGCCGCCTGCCCGGGTGCCCGCAGCAATCCTTTTGAGCTTCAGGAGCTTTCCATGGCCGACACCCCGGTGCCGAACGGCGGCGCGCAGGCCCAGCCCTCGCCCGACCAGATGCCGTCCCTCAACGCGCTTGCGCAATATGCGAAGGATTTCTCGTTCGAGAACCCGAACGCGCCGCGCTCGCTCGCGCCCCAGCAGCAGGGGCCGACGATCAACATCCAGGTCAACGTCAACGCGAAGCAGCTTGCCGAGACCGACTTCGAGGTCGACCTCAAGCTCGAAGGTGACGGCAAGCTCGGCACCGAGGTGCTGTTCAAGTTCGAGCTCACCTATGCGGGCGTGTTCCGGGCCCGCAACGTGCCGGCCGATCAGCTCCACCCGCTGATCATGATCGAGTGCCCGCGGCTGCTGTTCCCGTTCGCCCGGCAGATGGTGGCGGACGCGGTGCGCAACGGCGGCTTCCCGCCGCTCTACATCGATCCGATCGATTTCGTGACGTTGTACCGCCAGAAGGCCGCCGAGCAGAGCCAGGCGGCGCCCGGACAGCCGGGGCCGGCGGCCGCCGGCGGAACCCCGGCGGCGTAGCATCTGCCTTTCCGGGGCGCGCCGCTGCGCGGCCCTGAATGACGGCTATGCTCCGATGACCACGTAGTCGCGCCAGATCGCCGCGACGCCGAGGCTCGCGATGAAGGCGAGGTGGGCCTCGCGCTCGGCGTCGGTGAGGCGCGAGACCGCGACGCCGCTGCGCGCCGCGACGACGATGCGCGACTGGGCGGCGACGGCCGGGCGCAGCGACAGGTTGAGATCGGCCTGCTTGCCGCCGATGAGCTCGATGTAGACTTCCGACAGGAGCTCGGCGTCGAGGAGCGCGCCGTGCTTGGTGCGGCGCGAATTGTCGATGCCGTAGCGGGCGCAGAGCGCGTCGAGGTTGTTCGGCGCGCCCGGATGCTTGCGGCGCGCCAGCGACAGCGTGTCGACGACCCGCATCATGTCGAGCGCCGGGTGCCCGGTGCGGGCGAACTCGGCGTTCAGGAAGGCGATGTCGAAGCCGGCGTTGTGGATGACGAGCCGGCCGTCGCCGACGAACTCCAGGAGCGGTTCCGCGACGGCGGCGAAGACCGGCTTGTCGGCGAGGAAGGCCTCGGAGAGGCCGTGGACGTTGAACGCTCCCTGCGACACCGAGCGCTGCGGGTTGACGTAGGCGTGGAAGGTGCGCCCGGTCGGGAACTGGTTGACGAGCTCGACGCAGCCGATCTCGATCACGCGGTCGCCGGCGGCCGGATCGGTTCCCGTCGTCTCGGTGTCGAGGATGATCTCGCGCATGGTCCGCTTCAGGTCTCGGCCGTCCGGGCGAGCACGCCGCCCGGCCGTCCGGCAAGGGCACGCAGGATATCGCCGACTTGGCGCTCGGCGGCAGCAAAGCCGCGGCCGGTGTCCACAAGGAAATGCGCCTTTTGCCGTTTTTCCGCGTCCGGCATCTGCTTTGCGGCAATCGCTGCGAACTTCTCCGCGGTCATCCCGGGGCGGGCGAGGACGCGCGCGCGCTGCACCTCCCGGCTCGCGGTGACGACGAGGACCGCATCGCAGTCGCGCTCGCCGCCGGTCTCGAACAGGAGCGGGATGTCGATCACCGCGACCGGCGCGCGCGCCGCGACCGCGGCGGCAAGGAATGCATCGCGCTCGGCGCGGACGAGCGGATGCACGATCGCCTCGAGTTCCTTCAGGCGCTCCGGCTGACCGAGCACCTCCTTGCCGAGCGCCGACCGATCGACGACCCCGTCCGCGACGGTGCCCGGAAATGCCTTCGCGATGAGCGGGGCGGCGGCGGCGCGATAGAGCGCGTGCACGACCGCATCGGCGTCGTGGACCGGAACGCCGAGCGCCCGGAACATCGCCGCGGTTGCCGACTTGCCCATGCCGATCGAGCCGGTGAGGCCGAGGACGAAGGTCATCGCCTGCCCTCGATATCGGCCGCGATCAGGGCGCGCAGCGCGGGCGTGACCGCCGGCGTCACCCCGAACCAGCGCGCAAAGCCCGGCACCGCCTGGTGCAGCAGCATGCCGAGACCGTCGACGGCGCGATGCCCTCGGGCGCGCGCCTGCCTCAGAAGCGGCGTCTCGAGCGGCACGTAGACGATGTCGGCGACGATCGCGTCGCGCGAAAGCCCGGCGAGATCGACGTCGAGCGCCGGCGCCCCGGCCATGCCGAGCGAGGTCGTGTTGACGAGGAGGTCGGCTTGCGGGAGCAGCGCCGGGATATCGCGCCACGCCGCCGGCGCGATCCGGCCCGGCGCGAAGGCCGCGAGCTCCTGTCCCTTGCCGTCGGTGCGGTTCGCGACGACGATCTTCTCGACGCCGCGCTCGAGCAGGCCCGCGACGACGCCCCGCGCCGCGCCGCCGGCGCCGAGCACGAGCGCGACGCCGGCGCGCCATGCGCCAAGCGCGTCCTCCAGGTTGGCGAGGAAGCCGGTGACGTCGGTGTTGTCGCCGTGCACGCGGCCGTCCTCGATCCACAGCGTGTTCACGGCCGCAAGCCGCCGCGCCCGCTCGGTCGTCGTGTCCGCGAGGCGAAAGGCGGCCTCTTTGTGCGGGATGGTGACGTTGCCGCCGCGAAAGCCGTTCTCGGCAAAGCCGCGGAAGAACGCGTCGAAATTCTGCGGCTCGACGTCGATGCGTTCATACGAGCCCGCAAGCCCATGCTGCTCCAGCCAGTGGCCGTGGATCAGCGGCGAGCGCGAATGCGCGATCGGATGCCCGGCGACGAAGGCCTTCGGGATGCTCATGGCTTCACATGACCAAGAGGTCGAGAGACCGCAAGGCTGCGAGCAGCGGCAGGAGGGGCAATCCGAGGATGGTCGTGTGGTCGCCCTCGATCCGCTCGAAGAGGTGGACGCCGACGCTCTCGAGGCGATAGCCGCCGACGCTTCGCGTCACGTCCTCGCCGGCGAGATCGAGGTAACGGCCGATCGCAGCATCATCGAGCGCCCGCATCGTGAGCCGTGCGGTATCGAGACCGTCGCGGAGGACCGCGCCGTCCTGCGCGATGGCGAAAGCGCTGTGGAGATGGTGCGTGCGCCCGGAGAGGCGCGCGAGCTGACGCCGCGCCGCCGCACCGTCCGCGGGCTTGTGCATGATCGCGCCCGCGAGCGCGAGCACCTGATCGGCGCCGACCACGATCCGGGCAGGCCGGCGGCGGGAGACCGCGAGCGCCTTCTCGGCCGCAAGCCGGCGCGCGAGATCCTGCGGCGAGCCCTCGACCGCGCCCTCGATCCGGCGCTCGTCGACGCCCGGCGCTTCGACCTCGACCGGCAGCCCCGCCGCTTCGACGAGCATGCGCCGCGTCGGGCTCGTCGAGGCAAGAAGGAGGGGATCGGCGGGAAGCCAGAGGGATGGCGAAAAGGGGATCAAACCGCGATGAACTTCATGCGGTGGTCGCGGTAGAGGTCGAGGATCGCCGCGGCGGTCTCCTCGATCGAGCGCCGGGTGACGTCGATGATCGGCCAGTTGTGGCGCGCGCAGAGACGGCGCGAGAACGCGACCTCCTCGGCGACCCGGTCGCGATCGACATAGTCCGTGTCGTTGTCGGCCTTCAGCGACAGGAGGCGGTTCTGCCGGATCTGGACGATGCGCTCCGGCGTCGCGACGAGGCCGACGACGAGCGGCTTGCGCACCGTCTCGAGCGCCTGCGGCACCGGCACGTTCGGGACGAGCGGAATGTTCGCCGTCTTGACGCCGCGGTTCGCGAGATAGATCGCGGTCGGGGTCTTGGAGGTGCGGCTGATCCCGATCAGCACCACGTCGGCGTCGTTGAGGTCGGCCGGCAGCTGCCCGTCGTCGTGCATGAGCGTGAAGTTCATCGCGTCGATGCGCTTGAAATAGTCGGCGTTGAGCATGTGCTGGGCGCCCGGCCGCGCCGTCTGATGCGCGCCGAGATAGCTCTGGATCAGCGTGTGCACCGGCGCGAGGACCGAGAGATGCGGCGAGCCGGTGGCGCGGCAGGCCTCCTCGAGACGGCCGGACAGGTCGGCCTCGACAAGCGTGTAGAGCACGATGCCCGGCGCCTGCTCGATCTCCGAGATGACGCGCTCGAGCTGCGCCGGGGAGCGCACCAGCGGATAGACGTGCTCGATCGCCGACACGCCCTCGTACTGGGCAGCGACCGCGCGTGCGACCATGATCAGCGTCTCGCCGGTCGAGTCGGAGACGAGGTGGAGATGGTAGTAGCTGCGCCCCAATTCGGAACCGATCCGGCTGCCGGCCGTGTATGAGCGATCGAGCGCTGTGGATAGTTCGGCCTGTCAAGACAGTCCAGCCGAAGCCGCTGTGGGCGGCAGCCGATTTCCATCAACAGGACGGCCGGGCGGGATGGCGCCGCGGCCGGGAAGCGGGAGAACCCGGGCTACGGCGGTCCTGGCCGAAACACGACGCCGTTCCGGAATGGCGCGTTAAGGATTTGTCAGGATTTACGAATCGTCAACCTCCGGCCCGCGGTTCCGTCCCCGATCCGGAGCGCGCCGGCCGGGCGGCGGCGCTGTGAAGGGGCTGTGGACGGGCTTGCGGCTCCGCGATTCAGCCTCCAAGAGAAACAACAAAAGAGAAGATTCAATCTTCGATTCTTTTAGGGGAGCGCGATCGGTGAGCGCGGTGCCGTCGACGAAGCCGATTCTCCGCGTGCTCTCGGGCGAGCCGGTCTGGCCGCTTCCCGTCTGGCTCATGCGCCAGGCCGGGCGCTATCTGCCCGAATACCGCGAGCTTCGCGCCGAGGCCGGCTCTTTCCTCGCTCTCTGCTACGATCCGCGCCGCGCCGCCGAGGTGACGCTGCAGCCGATCCGGCGCTTCGGGTTCGACGCCGCGATCCTGTTCTCGGATATCCTCGTCGTGCCGCACGCGCTCGGGCAGGATGTGCGCTTCCTCGAGGGCGAAGGGCCGCGGCTCGATCCGGTGACCTCGCTCGCCGATCTTGCGCGGCTTGCCGAGACGCTGCCCCTCGAGCGCCTGGCGCCGGTGTTCGAGACGCTCGACCGCGTCAAGGGTGCGCTGCCCGCCGGGACGACGCTTCTCGGCTTCTGCGGCGCCCCGTGGACCGTCGCCAGCTACATGATCGCCGGCAAGGGCACGCCGGACCAGGCACCGGCGCGGCTTCTCGCCTATCGCGACCCGGGCTTCATGCTGAGCCTCGTCGACCGGCTCGCCGCAGCCTCGGTCGCCTATCTGACGGCGCAGGTCGACGCCGGCGCTGAGGCGGTGCAGATCTTCGAGAGCTTCGGGGCGGCGCTGCCGCCGGCGCTGTTCGGGCCGCTCTCGCTCGATCCGATCCGGCAGATCGTGCAGGGGCTGAAGGCGGCACGGCCGCAGGCCAGGGTGATCGTGTTCGTCCGCGGCGGCGGCGCCAACCTTGCGCGCGTGGTCGAGGCCGGCTTTGCCGACGCGATCGCGCTCGACTGGACGTTCGAGCCGGACCTCCTCCTGCCGGAGCTTCCGGAGAGGCTCGCGACGCAGGGCAACCTCGATCCGTTGGCGCTCGTCGCCGGCGGCGATCCGCTCCGGCACGGCGTCGACGCGATCCTGCGCGCCGCCCGCGGCCGCGCGCACATCTTCAACCTCGGCCACGGCATCGTACCGGAAACCCCGATCGCGCATGTCGAGGAGATGCTGGCGCAGGTGCGGACGGCGGAGTGATCGCCTCTCCCGGGCTGCCAGGAAGGTGAGTAGCGAAAACGGGCGTAGCGGGGACAAGCGTCGCCGCGTCCTTGCGCCGACGGCGACCGCCTGCCATCACGGCGCGCCCGCAAGGACCCGCCCGTGCTTTACCTCTGGCTCAAGGCCCTCCACGTCGTGGCGATCATCGCCTGGATGGCCGGCATGCTCTATCTGCCGCGTCTGTTCGTCTATCACGCCGAGACCGAGAAGGGCTCGATCCGCTCCGAGACCTTCAAGATCATGGAACGGCGCCTCCTCAAGGCGATCATCAACCCGGCAATGATCGCTGCTTGGGTGCTCGGGCTCTACCTCGTGATCGATGGCGGCTGGTGGCGCTCAGGCTGGATGCAGGCGAAATTCGCACTCGTGGTCGCGTTATCGGGGGTGCATGGGCTGTACTCGCGGTGGCTCAAGGACTTCGCCGCCGACCGCAACACCCGCCCGGCGCGGTTCTACCGGATGTGGAACGAGGTCCCGACCCTGCTCATGATCGGCATCGTGATCCTGGTGATCGTCAAGCCGTTCTAATTAGCAAAACGCGTATGTTGATTAGAAACACAGCGAGATAACCTTCCGTGGAATAGCTGACAACACGGGCGAAGCGGGTTATATACGCGTCTTCCCGCGAGGATCAGCGCCATGGCGAAAGTCCACGTCATCCACGAGAACGGCGTCTGGGTCGAGCCGCTGCGCACGGCCTTCAACGAGCTCGGCACGCCCTACGAGGAGTGGTTCCTCGACCGCGGCGTCCTCGACCTGCGCGGCCCGCCGCCGGAGGGCGTGTTCTACAACCGCATGAGCGCGTCATCGCACACGCGCGATCATCGCTACGCCGCCGAATACACCGGCGCGGTGCTGGCCTGGCTCGAGTGCCACGGCCGTCTCGTCGTGAACGACAGCCGGGCGCTGCGGCTCGAGATCAGCAAGGTCGCGCAATACGAGGCGCTCGGCGCGTTCGGCATCCCGACGCCCGACACGCTGGCGGTCGTCGGCAAGGAGAGCATCGTCGCGGCGGCGGAGCGGCTCGGCTTTCCGCTCATCCTCA
>DAINQO010000080.1:0-13624 GCA_036742625.1 Microvirga sp. | reverse complement strand
CGTCGGGCCGTAGAGCATGTCGCGCTCGTGCCGGTCGGTGATGCGCAGCATCTCCTTGCCGTAGGCGTCGTAGCGGCTCGACTCGCGCCAGAGATCCGCCGACTGGATCGTCGGCATCAGGACCTCGATCGCGCCGGAGCGGTCCTGCTCCTCGCGGACGATGCGGTTGATCTTGTTCAGCACCCTGAGCCCCAGCGGCAGCCAGGAGAAGCTGCCGGCCGCCTGCTGGCGGATGAGGCCGGCGCGCAGCATCAGCCGATGCGAGACGATCTCCGCCTCCCGCGGCGTCTCGCGCAGGGTCGGCATGAAATAGCGGGAGAGACGCATGAGGCTCCGGTCCGAGCTGATGGGCGGCGGGCGCGATTTTTTGACCCGAGGCTACCAACACGGCCCCCGGCCAAAACACAAGCCGACCGGGCCGCCAGCCCACCCGGCCGCCGTTGGATTGAGGGAACTCGGCCTTGGATTGGAGGAAAACAGCGCCGGATCGGCGGGCAATTTGCAAAAAATCGCGCCGGTGGCTGCACAAAGGCGTGACATCCCGTCCGGCTCTTCCTATAAGCGCCGCACCGCGCCCGTAAGGGACGGTCCCAAGTCTCGGGAGGATAACGGCCTCAGTTCGCCGCGTTCGTCGGCGGCCGGCGCGATAAGCCGGGCTTAACAACCTGGTGCAACGCATCCCAGCAAGGCCTTGGCCTTGCTTTTTGTTTTTAAGGCCCTAGAGGCCGGCCAGCGGCAGCATCAGGGCGGTCGCGACGAGCACCGCCCCGGCCAGAAGCGTCGTCCACACCGCCTTCTCGCGCAGGCGCGGCAGCGAGGGTGCGCCGGGGTCGGTGCCGGGCGTCACCGGGCCGTCCTCGTGCTGGCTGCGGATGCCGAAGGGCAGGACCGCGAAGAGGGCCGTCCACCAGATCACGAAATAGAGCGAGAGCGCGCCGGCAAGCGTCAGGCCGAAGAACCGGACCGAGGCGAAAATCGCAAGCCCCGACAACAGGATGACGGCGGCGGCGGTAGCGGCGAGCGAAGCCGCGATGCGGGCGATCATCGCTCCTCTCAGGCCTGCTCCAGCTCGACCAACGTGCCGCAAAAGTCCTTCGGGTGCAGGAAGATGACCGGCTTGCCGTGGGCGCCGATCTTCGGCTCGGGCGGGCCCAGCACCCGGGCGCCCGCCGCGATCAGCCGGTCGCGGGCGGCGCCGATGTCGTCGACCTCGTAGCAGATGTGGTGGATGCCGCCCTCGGGGTTGCGGGCGAGGAAGCCGGCGATCGGCGAACCCTCGCCAAGTGGTTCCAGAAGCTCGACTTTCGTGTTCGGCAGGGTGATGAAGACGACGGTCACGCCGTGCTCGGGCTGCGGCAGCGGCGCGGACAGCTCCGCCCCGAGGATGTCGCGGTAGACGCGCGACGCCGCATCGAGGTCGTGGACCGCGATCGCCACGTGATTCAGCCGTCCGATCATGGGCTTAGCGTTCCTTTCTCAGATCTCGACGACCAGCACATGGCAGGCGGGCCTCTTGCCCCAGACATTGTTGACCGCCGAGCGCACCGCCCGGGCGACCGCATCCTCGACCGCCTCCGAGTCGCGCCGGCGCGCCTTCGGCAGGCTGTCCAGCACCTGGCCGACGGTGTCGGCGAGGAGGTCGGCGATCGGCTTCCCGCGCCGGTCCTTGTCGGGCACGCCCATGATATCGATCACCGGGTCGCCGGCGACCTCGCCGCGGCGATCGAGCGCGATCGCGACCGAGACGAGGCCGGCGAAGGCGAGCTTGCGCCGCTCCGGCACGGCGCGCTCGGTCGAATCGATGGTGATGTCGCCGTCCTTGTAGAGCCGCCCGACCGGCACGTCGTCGACGATCTCGGCCCGCCCCGGCGCGAGCCGCACGACGGTGCCGTTGCGGGCGCGCACGACCTCGGGCACGCCCTGCGCCCTGGCGAAGGCGGCGTGCTCGGCGAGGTGGATGTCCTCGCCATGCGCCGGCACCGCGATCCGCGGCCGCGTCCAGCGGTACATGGCGGCGAGCTCGTCCCGGCGCGGATGGCCCGAGACGTGGACGAGGTCGTGCCGGTCGGTCAGGATCTCGATCCCCTGCCGGACGAGCATGTTGACGATCCGCCCGATCGCCTTCTCGTTGCCGGGAATGGCGCGCGACGAGAAGATCACCCGGTCGCCCTTCGACAGCGTGATCTCGGGATGCTCGTCGTCGGCGATGCGGGCGAGCGCGGCGCGCGGCTCGCCCTGTGATCCTGTGATCAGGGCGACGACCTTGTCGCGGGGCAGGTAGCCGTAGGCGTCGGGCGGGCGGAACTCG
This sequence comes from Microvirga sp., assembly GCA_036742625.1. GTDB lineage: Bacteria > Pseudomonadota > Alphaproteobacteria > Rhizobiales > Beijerinckiaceae > JAJKJG01. The sequence goes on along the minus strand of DAINQO010000080.1, from coordinate 11,316 downwards.
GGCAGGCCGTCGAGATAGCCGCATTCGCGCGCGACCTCGATCACCCGGTCCATGGCGCGCCCGACCGCGATGACCTCGCGGCCGCAGGCCTGCGCCGCGAGCGCGACGGCGCGGATGCGGGCGACGTTCGAGGCGAAGGTCGTGACCGCGACCCGCGCCGGCGACGCCGCAATGATCTCGGCGAGCCGCTTTGCGACCTCGCTCTCGCTCGGGCTGCGTCCCTCGCGCACGACGTTCGTCGAGTCGCAGACGAGCGCCAGGATACCCTCGTCGCCGAGCCGCCGGAACACCGCCTCCGACGTGGTGTTGCCGACGAAAGGCGTGTCGTCGAGCTTCCAGTCGCCGGTATGGACGACGAGCCCGAGCGGGCTGCGGATCGCGAGCCCATTCGATTCCGGGATGGAATGCGCGACCGGCACGTACTCGACCGTGAACGGCCCGACCGCGATGCGCTGCCCGGGGGCGATCTCCTTGAGCTCGACCTTGGGCGCTCCCGGCTCGCCGAGCCGGCGCGCCTCGAGGATGCCGAGCGCGAAGCGCGTCGCATAGACCGGCACCCGCAGCCGCGGCCACAGCTCGGCCAAGGCGCCGATATGGTCCTCATGGGCGTGGGTGATGAAGATCGCGAGGAGGTTCTGGCGCTCGCTCTCGATGAAGCGGGTGTCCGGGAACATCAGGTCGACGCCCGGCAGCCCCTCCTCGCTCGCAAAGCCGAGGCCGACATCGACGAGGATCCACTTGCGCGACCGCGGCGGCCCGAAGCCGTAGAGGGCGGCATTCATGCCGATCTCGCCGAGGCCGCCGAGGGGCACGAAGACGAGCTCGTCGGGGGAGGTCATGGGTTAGGCGCCCAATCCACTGGTGCCATCCTCAATCCCCTCATGCTGAGGTGCGAGGAGCGAAGCGACGAGCCTCGAAGCACGCACCGGCGGTGGGGCGCCGCGTCGGCAGGGTGCGTCCTTCGAGGCTCGCCTATGGCTCGCACCTCAGGATGAGGAGATTGGGGGCGTATCATCAAAGTTTATGCGAGTTCCCGCGCGGTGGCGGCGGGGCCGAAATGGACGTCACCGGCGGCGATGGCGCGGGTCGTGCCGTTGGGCGTACGCAAGATGAGCTGGCCGGCGTCGTCGATGGTCTCGAATGTGCCCCGCAGGGTGTCGGCGCCGATCCGGATGGCGATATCGTGACCGAGCCCGGCGGCACCGGCGAGCCAGCGCGCGCGGATCGCGGCCATGCCGCGGCCTTCGTCCCACAGGCGCGCGCCGGCGGCCCAGCTTTCCGACAGGGCCGCGAAAACCGTCTCGGCGGCGACGGCGTGCCCGAGCTCGGCCAATGACGTCGCGGGATACGGCACCTCGCGCGGCGACGTGGTCGCGTTCACGCCGATGCCGACGACGACGATCCTTTGATCCTGTGCGGCAGTCTCGGTCTCGAGCAGGATGCCGGCGAGCTTCGCTCCGTCGGCGAGGAGGTCGTTCGGCCATTTGAGCCGGAACGACGCTGCGGGTGCGACGGCGGCGAGCGCGTCGCGGAGGGCGACGCCTGCGACGAAGCCGAGCGTCGCAGCGACGGCCGGCTGCCACGATCCCTTCAGGAGGAGGCTCGCGGCGAGATCGCCCGGCGCCGCCGCCCAGCTCCGGCCTCGCCGGCCGCGTCCGGCGGTCTGGTCTCGCGACACGACCCAGAGTCCGCCCGGCTCCCCTGCCCGGCCGAGCGCCATCGCCTCGGCGTTCGTCGAGCCGACGCTGTCGCAGCTCTTGATCCGGTAGCCCGCCGCTTCAGCGCCCGGGGCGAGACGAAACCGCATCCGCTCAGAACAGCGAGCGGGCGGCCGCCGCCGCCGCGCCGACGAGCGGGGCCGGCACGATCCAGAACAGGAGGATCACGGCGCTCGCGAGGCCGAGCACGATCTTGAGCGCCGGCGTCATCGGCTCGAAGGCGGCGCGGGGCTCGTCGAAATACATGATCTTGACGATGCGCACGTAGTAATAGGCGCCGACGACGCTCGTCACGACGCCGATGACGGCGAGCGTCACGAGCCGCGCCTCGATCGCCGCGCCGAAGACGTAGAATTTGGCGAAGAAGCCGGCGAGCGGCGGCACGCCGGCGAGCGAGAACATCATCATCGCGAGGCAGAAGGCCATCATGGGATGGGTGCGGGCGGCGCCGGAGAGCTCGTCGATGTCCTCGATCATCACCTCGCCGCGGCGCATCGCGAGGATGCAGGCGAAGGCGCCGAGCGTCATCGCAAGATAGATCGCCATGTAGACGACGACGCCCTGGACGCCGGCCGGCGTCCCGGCCGCAAGCCCGATCAGCGCGTAGCCGACATTGCCGATCGAGGAATAGGCCATCAGCCGCTTGAAGTTGCGCTGCCCGATCGCCGCGAAGGCGCCGAGCGTCATCGAGATGATGGCGATGAAGATGACGATCTGCTGCCACTGGGCGAGGATGCCCGGGAAGGCGCCGACGAAGACGCGCACCATCAGCGCCATCGCGGCCATCTTCGGGGCCGAGGCGAAGAAAGCCGTCACCGGCGTCGGCGCGCCCTCGTAGACGTCGGGCGTCCACATGTGGAACGGCGCCGCCGAGATCTTGAAGGCGATGCCGGCGGCGACGAAGACGATGCCGAGGATGATGCCGAGGCCCGGCGCCGCGCCGTGGAGCGCCGTCGCGATGCCCTCGAAGGAGACCGTGCCGGTGAAGCCGTAGACGAGCGAGGCGCCGTAGAGCAGCATCCCGGAGGACAGCGCGCCGAGGACGAAATACTTCAGCCCGGCCTCGGTCGAGCGCAGATTGTCTCGGTGGAAGGAGGCGATGACGTAGGCCGAAAGGCTTTGCAGCTCGAGCCCGAGATAGAGCGCGATGAGGTCGTTCGCCGAGATCATCACCAGCATGCCGACCGTCGACAGCACGATGAGGATGCCGAACTCGAAGCGGGCGATGCCCTCGCGGCGCAGATAATCCTCAGACATGACGATCGCGGCGCCGGAGCCGAGGAGCGTCAGGACCTTCATGAACTTCGCGAACGGGTCGATGACGAAGGCGCCGTTGAAGGTCGTGACGCGCCCGGCCGGCAGCGCCAGCACGGCGACGAGCGCGGCGGCAAGGAGTCCCAGCGCCAGGAGGTTGACGAGCCGGGTCGAGCCCTCGCCGCGGTAGGCGCCGACGAGGACGAGCACGAGCGCGCCGGCGGCGAGGATGATTTCCGGCACGGCCGGGCCGAAGGCCGGGATGGCAAGCGCCGGGTTCATGGCAGGCCAGCTCCGAGCTCCAGTGCCGCGGTCTTCGTCGCCGACAGCGCCGCCTGATAGCCCTTGACGAGAGCGTCGGTCGAGGCGGCGAAGCTGTCGAGCACCGATCCCGGCAGGACGCCGTACCAGATGACGAGCACGACGAGCGGCGCGAGGAGCGCGATCTCGCGCCGGTCGAGGTCGGCGATCCCCTTGAGGGCCGGCTTCTCCAGCGGTCCGTACATCACGCGGCTGTAGAGCCAGAGCATGTAGGGCGCCGACAGGATGACGCCGGTCGTGGCGAAGAAGGCGACCCAGGGATTGGCCCGGAAGGCGCCCTGGAGGGCAAGGAACTCGCCGACGAAGCCCGAGGTGCCGGGCAGGCCGACATTCGCGAGCGTGAACACGAGGAGCGCTACGGCATAGAGCGGCATCCGGTTCACGAGCCCGCCATAGGCGGCGATCTCGCGGGTGTGCATGCGGTCGTAGATGACGCCGACGCACAGGAATAGCGCCCCGGAGACGAGCCCGTGCGAGATCATCTGGAACATCGCCCCCTGGATGCCCTGCGGCGTCAGGGTGAAGAGGCCCATGGTGACGAAGCCCATATGCGCCACCGATGAGTAGGCGATGAGCTTCTTCATGTCCTCCTGGGCGAGGGCGACGAGCGAGGTGTAGACGATGGCGACGATCGACAGCGCATAGACGAGCGGCGCGAAAGCGGCCGAGGCGTCCGGGAACATCGGGATCGAGAACCGGATGAAGCCGTAGCCGCCCATCTTGAGGAGGATCGCGGCGAGGATCACCGAGCCCGCGGTCGGCGCCTCGACATGCGCGTCCGGCAGCCAGGTGTGGACCGGCCACATCGGCATCTTGACCGCGAAGGAGGCGAAGAAGGCAAGCCAGAGCCAGGTCTGCAGGCCCGACGGGAAGCGGTGCTGGAGAAGCGTCGGGATGTCGGTCGTGCCGGCGTTCCAGAACATCGCCAGGATGGCGAGCAGCATCAGGACCGAGCCGAGGAGCGTGTAGAGGAAGAACTTGAAGCTCGCATAGATGCGGCGCTTGCCGCCCCAGATGCCGATGATCAGGAACATCGGGATGAGGCCGGCCTCGAAGAACAGGTAGAACAAGACGAGGTCGAGGGCCTCGAAGACCCCGACCATGGTCGTCTCGAGGACGAGGAAAGCGACCATGTACTCCTTGAGCCGGTGCTCGATCGCCTCCCAGGAGGCGAGGATCGCAAACGGCATCAGGAAGGTCGTGAGCAGGACGAACGGCATCGAGAAGCCGTCGACGCCGAGCTTGAAGCGGATCGTGTCGGCGAGCCAGGCATGGGTCTCGACGAGCTGGAAGGCGGGGCTCGCCGGGTCGAACCGTCCCCAGGCCCAGAGCGACAAGAGGAACGTCGCGACCGTCGTGAACAGCGCCGCCCAGCGCGCGTTCGAACGCACCGCCACGTCGTCGCCGCGCAGCGTCAGGATGAAGGCCGCCCCGACGAGCGGCAGGATCAGGAGGCCGGAGAGGATGCCGAGGCCGAGCATCAGTGCCCTCCCCCGGGTCCGCCGACCGTCAGGTAGTAGGTGATCAGCGCCGCGACGCCGATCAGCATCGCGAAGGCGTAGTGGTAGACGTAGCCGCTCTGCAGCCGCACGACGCCGCGGGTCACGTCGATGACGCGCGCCGCGACGCCGTCGGGCCCAAGCCCGTCGATGACGCGGCCGTCGCCGGTGCGCCAGAGGAAGCGGCCGAGCCGCAAGGCCGGGCGCACGAAGATCAGGTCGTACAGCTCGTCGAAGTACCACTTGTTGAGGAGGAAGCGGTAGAGCAGCGGGTGGTCGGCCGCGAGGCGGGCCGGCACGCCCGGGTCGCGGATGTACATCCACCAGGCGAGGAGGAAGCCCGCGACCATCATGACGCTCGGCGACAGCGCCACCCACAACGGCACGTGGTGCATCTCCTCGAGGATCTTGTTGTCGGGCGCGGTGAAGAGCGAGCCGCGCCAGAAATGGTCATAGCCGTGGCCGACGAACCACTCCTTCGCGGCAAAGCCGGCGACGAGCGCGCCGAGCGCCAGCACGGCGAGCGGAATCAGCACCGTCAGCGGGCTCTCGTGCGGGGTGTGATCGCCATGCCCATGCCCATGCCCATGCCCATGCTCGTGCGCCGCCGCCGTGCCCGGCTCGACGTCGCGGCCGCGCTCGTCGTGCTCGACGCCCTCGTGGTCGGCCGGCGCGGCGTGCGCGATCGGGTGCGCCTCATGGGCGGCGTGCCCGTGCTGGCCCCAGCGCGGCGCGCCCTCGAAGGTCAGGAAATACAGCCGCCAGGAGTAGAACGAGGTCATGAAGGCGGCGATCACCGTGCACAGGAAGGCGTAAGCCGCACCTGACCGGGGCGAGGCGTAGGCGGCCTCGATGATCGCATCCTTGGAGAAATAGCCGGCGGTGAGCGGGAAGCCGGTGAGCGCGAGCGTGCCGATCGCCATCATCGCCGCCGTGAACGGGATGTAGCGGCGCAAGCCTCCCATGTTGCGGATGTCCTGCTCGTGATGCATCGCGATGATGACCGAGCCGGCGCCGAGGAACAGAAGCGCCTTGAAGAAGGCGTGCGTGAAGAGGTGGAACATGCCGGCCGAATAGGCGCCGACGCCAAGCCCGACGAACATGTAGCCGAGCTGCGAGCAGGTCGAATAGGCGACGACGCGCTTGATGTCGTTCTGCACGAGGCCGACGGTCGCGGCGAAGAAGGCGGTCGTCGCGCCGATGACGATCACCACCGTCTGGGCGTGCGGCGCCGCCTCGAACAAGGGCGAGAGCCGCGCCACCATGAACACGCCGGCCGTCACCATCGTCGCGGCATGGATCAGCGCCGAGACCGGGGTCGGCCCCTCCATGGCGTCGGGCAGCCAGGTGTGGAGCAGGAACTGCGCCGACTTGCCCATCGCGCCCATGAAGAGGAGGAGGCAGGCGAGCGTCAGCGCGTGCCACTCGACGCCGAGGAAGCGGAAATTCGCGTTGGCGAGGTCGCCGACGCGCGGGAAGATGCCCTCGAAGGCGACCGAGCCGAACAGCACGAAGACGAGGAAGATGCCGAGCGCGAAGCCGAAATCGCCGACCCGGTTGACGATGAAAGCCTTGATGGCGGCGGCCCGGGCCGAGTCCTTCTCGTACCAGAAGCCGATGAGGAGGTAGCTCGCCAGACCCACCCCCTCCCAGCCGAAGAAGATTTGGACGAGGTTGTCGGACGTCACCAGCATCAGCATGGCGAAGGTGAAGAGCGACAGATAGGCGAAGAAGCGCGGCCGGTGCGGATCGTCGGCCATGTAGCCGATCGAGTAGAGATGGACGAGGGCCGAGACCGTCGTCACGACGATCAGCATCACGGCGGTCAGAGTATCGACCCGAAACGCCCAGTCGACCACCATGTCGCCCGAGGCGAACCACTGCCCGAGTTGGATGCGCGTCGTCGCCCCGTGCAGTCCGACGTCGACGAAGGCGATCCACGACAGGGCGCAGGACAGGAACAGGAGCGCGGTCGTGACGACCTCGCTCGGGCGCGACCCGATGAGGCGCCCGAACAGCCCGGCGATGAGGAAGCCGACGAGGGGGAGGAAGACGATGGCCTGGTACATGGGGCCGGTTCAGCCCTTCATCATGTTCACGTCCTCGACCGCGATCGAGCCGCGATTGCGGTAGAAGACGACGAGGATGGCGAGCCCGATCGCGGCTTCGGCGGCCGCGACGGTGAGGACGAGAAGCGCGAAAACCTGGCCGACGATGTCGTTGAGGTGGCTCGAGAAGGCGACGAAGTTGATGTTCACGGCGAGCAGGATGAGCTCGATCGACATCAGGATCACGATGACGTTCTTGCGGTTGAGGAAGATCCCGAACACGCCGAGCGTGAACAGGATCGCGGCGACCGTCAGGTAGTCGTTGAGGCCGATCATGCGACGTCCTTCAGGCCTTCGCGGAACGGCACCTTCTTCATTTCGACCGCCATCTCCTGCGTGCGCGCGACCTGCAGCGAGATGTCCTGGCGCCTGACGCCGAGCCGCTCGCGCAGCGTCAGCACGATGGCGCCGATCATCGCGACGAGAAGCACGAGGCCGGCGGCCTGGAAGTAGAAGAAATACTGGGTGTAGAGCACGCGCCCGAGGACGGCGGTGTTCGCGACCTGGTCGGCGGGCGGGATCGTCGAGGCGGGCGCGCGGACGAGGCCGGGGTCGATCGCCCAGGTGCCGACGACCAGCACGAGCTCGATCAGGAAGATCACCCCGATCAGCGCCCCGATCGGCAGGTACTGCAGGAAACCCTCGCGCAGCTCGGCGAAGTCCACGTCGAGCATCATCACGACGAAGAGGAACAGGACCGCGACCGCGCCGACATAGACGACCACCAGGATCATCGCCAGGAACTCGGCCCCGAGCAGCAGGAACAGCCCGGCCGCGTTGACGAAGGCGAGGATCAGGAACAGCACCGAGTGCACGGGATTGCGCGACGCAATCACCATGAACGCCGAGGCGATGGCGATGGCGGAGAACAGGTAGAAGAAGCCGGCCGTGACCGTCATGCGCTGCAAGCTCACGCCGCCTCGGGGGCGGCTCGTTTCGCGGACCTTCGCGACCGGACGGGGAGCCCCGGCGGCCTCGTCTATAGTTCCCGCCCCTGGGCGGCACAACCCACCGGAAGACGGCGAATAGGGAGTAGCGAATAGCGAATAGCGGACGGGCGGCCTAGGCGTTCTACTCGCTATTCGCCATTCGCTACGTGCCTATCGGTACGGCGCATCCATCGCGATGTTGCGCGCGAGCTCGCGTTCCCAGCGGGCGCCGTTGTCGAGAAGCTTGTCCTTGTCGTAGAGCAGCTCCTCGCGGGTCTCGACCGAGAACTCGTAGTTCGGCCCCTCGACGATGGCGTCGACCGGGCAGGCCTCCTGGCAGAAGCCGCAATAGATGCACTTCACCATGTCGATGTCGTAGCGGGTGGTGCGGCGGGTGCCGTCGTTGCGGCGCGGTCCGGCCTCGATGGTGATCGCCTGCGCCGGGCAGATCGCCTCGCAGAGCTTGCAGGCGATGCAGCGCTCCTCGCCGTTCGGATAGCGTCGAAGGGCGTGCTCGCCTCTGAGCCGCGGCGAGCGGTAGTTCGACTCGAAGGGGTAGTTGATGGTCGCCTTCGGCCCGAGGAGGTACTTCATCGCGAGCCAGAAGGCGGAAATGAACTCCCGCAGGAAGATCGAGCGGGCGGCCTGGTCGAGCTTCATGGCCCGGACTCCTTAGGTTGCAACCGGCGCGACGTTCAAGAGCTTCAGGACGAGGGCTACGACGACGACGGCGCCGATCGAGATCGGCAGGAAGACCTTCCAGCCGAGCCGCATGAGCTGGTCGTAGCGGTAGCGCGGCACGATCGCCTTCATCATCGCGATCATGAAGAACAGGAAGCTCGCCTTGAGCACGAACCAGACGATGCCCGGGATCCAGGTGAAGGGCGGGAACGGGACCGGCGACAACCAGCCGCCGAGGAACAGGATCGTGCCGAGCGCGCACATGGTCATGATCGCCACGTACTCGCCGAGCATGAACAGCAGATAGGGTCCCGACGAGTACTCCGTCATGTAGCCGGCGACGAGCTCCGATTCCGCCTCCGGGAGGTCGAAGGGCGGCCGGTTCGTCTCCGCCATCGCCGAGATGAAGAAGATCACGAACATCGGGAACAGCCACAGCCAATACCAGCCGAGGAGGCCGATGCGGGTGTCCTGCGAGCGCACGATGTCGGTGAGGTTGAGCGATCCGGCGCACATCAGGACGGTGATGATGACGAAGCCGATCGAGACCTCGTAGGAGACCATCTGCGCCGCCGAGCGCAGCGCCGCGAGGAAGGGGTATTTCGAGTTCGAGGCCCAGCCGCCGATGATGATCCCGTACACGCCGAGCGACGAGATCGCGAAGATGTAGAGCACCCCGACATTGATGTCGGAGACGACCCAGCCCTCGGCGAGCGGGATCACGGCCCAGGAGGCGAAGGCAAGCGTCGCGGTGACGAGCGGCGCGAGCAGGAACAGGCCCTTGTTCGCGCTCGACGGGATCACCGGCTCCTTGAGCACGAACTTGAGAAGATCGGCGAAGGATTGCAGCAGCCCCCAAGGCCCGACGACGTTCGGACCGCGGCGCATCTGCACCGCCGCCCAGATCTTGCGGTCGGCATAGAGCGCATAGGCGATGTAGATCAGGAGCGAGACGAGGAGCAGCAGGCTCTGCCCGACGATGATCAGGACGGTGAGGACGATGTCCCAGAAGCTCATGGCCTTACTCCGCCGCCTCGAGCCGGCGCTCGCGGGCAAGGCCTGAGCATTCGGCCATGACGCGCGAGGCGCGGGCGATCGGGTTCGTGAGGTAGAAGTCGAGCACCGGGCTGAGGAACGGCTCGCGCGACGGCGTGCCGGACGAAGCCGCGAGCGCCTGCACCGCCGCGGCGCCGTCGCCCGACGCGATGGCGCCGATCGCCGCGAGGTGCGGGTGGTCGGCATAGAGCTTCTGCCGCAGCTGCGGCAGGGAGTCGAAGGGCAGCCGGCGCCCGAGCGCGTCCGAGAGCGCCCGCAGGATCGCCCAGTCCTCGCGGGCGTCGCCCGGCGGGAAGGCGGCGCGGTTTGCCATCTGCACGCGGCCTTCGATATTGACGTAGGTGCCTGACTTCTCGGTGTAGGCGGCGCCCGGCAGGATCACGTCGGCGCGGTGCGCGCCGCGGTCGCCATGGGTGCCCTGGTAGATCACGAAGGCGCCCGGCGCGATGTCGATCTCGTCGGCGCCGAGATTGTAGACCACCTCGAGCGCGCCGCCGCGGGCCATCGCGGCGGCGTCGAGCCCGCCCTCCCCCGGCACGAAACCGAGATCGAGCGCCCCGACCCGAGCGGCGGCGGTGTGGAGGATCCCAAAGCCGTTCCACTCCGCGGTCACGGCGTTGAAGCTCTGGGCGGCCCGCGCCGCGAGCGCGAGGACGGCCGCGCCGTCGGGGCGGCTGAGCGCGCCCTGGCCGACGATGATCAGCGGCCGCTTCGCGGTCTTGAGCTTGTCGGCGAAGCCGTGCCGGCCGGCGATCACCTCCGAAAGCGTCTCCGGGCCGGCGCCGAGGTATGCGGTGTCGTAGGTCAGGTCGGCGGGCTCGCCGATCAGGCCGATCGGCAGCGGCGCGAGGCGCCAGCGCTTGCGGATGCGGACATTGAGAAGCGAGGCCTCGACGCGCGGGTTCGCACCGACGACCAGGATGGCGTCGGCGCTCTCGATGCCGGCGATCGTCGGGTTGAAGACGTAGGAGGCGCGCCCGAAGCGCGGATGCACGGCGCTTCCGTCCTGCCGGCAGTCGAGGTTTGGCGAGCTTAAGGCTTGCATCAGGAGCCTCAGCGCGAAGATCTCCTCCACGGCCGCGAGATCGCCGGCGAGCGCGCCGATGCGCTTGCCGTCGATGCCCTTGACGCGCGCCGCGATCGTCGCGAAGGCCTCCGGCCAGGAAGCGGGGCGCAGTCGCCCGCCGTCGCGGATGTAGGGCTGGTCGAGGCGCTGCAGACGCAGGCCGTCGACGACCTGCCGGGTTTTGTCGGAGATCCACTCCTCGTTGATCGCCTCGTTGATCCGCGGCTCGATGCGCATGACCTCGCGGCCGCGGGCGTCAACCCGGATTGCCGAGCCGACCGCATCCATCACGTCGACCGACTCGGTCTTCGTGAGCTCCCACGGCCGCATGTTGTAGTTCTGCGGCTTGTGGACGAGCGCGCCGACCGGGCAAAGGTCGGCGACGTTGCCCTGGAGCTCGGAGCGCATCGCGGTCTCGAGATAAGTCGTGATCTCCATGTCCTCGCCGCGCCCGATCGCGCCGAGATCGGCGACGCCCGCGACCTCGGTCGCGAAGCGGATGCAGCGCGTGCAGTGGATACAGCGGTTCATCTTGGTTGCGACGAGCGGGCCGATGTACTTGTCGGGCACGGCGCGCTTGTTCTCGTGGTAGCGCGTCGTATCGACCCCGTAGGCCATCGCCTGGTCCTGCAGGTCGCACTCGCCGCCCTGGTCGCAGATCGGGCAGTCGAGCGGATGGTTGAT
>DAINQO010000079.1:0-13630 GCA_036742625.1 Microvirga sp. | reverse complement strand
ATTCGGCGCCGCTTCGCGGCGAGTTCTTGCGCTGGGTCCCGGATAGCCTTCCACTCCGCTTCGCTGCGTTACAGGCTTCCGGGAAAGCGCGGTTGAGGGTTTGGGCGCGGCTCTCTCCACCGCTTTCCCGGGCGCATGCAGCGTAAGCGGAATGCGACCCGGGCCCAGCGCAAGACTCCGCCGCAAAGCGGCGCCGAATCTTCTCGCCTCCGAGCGCCCTGATGACACCGCCGGGTCGCGGTAGGAATCCCGCCGCCGCCGTCGTATCTCACACCCATGCCCGCCATTGCCCACACGGTCTTCGCGCAGGACGCCCGCCGGCTGCGGCTCGATACGCTGGTTCGGCTGCGCTGGCTTGCCGTCATCGGGCAGAGCGCCGCCGTCGCCGGCGTGCATTTCGGCTTCGGCTTCCCGCTGCCGCTCTGGGCCTGCCTTGCCGTCATCGCCGCCGCCGCGGCGCTGAACCTCGGGCTGCGCCTGCGCTATCCGGCGAGCTACCGGCTCGGCGAGGATGCGGCGACGCTTCTGCTTGGCTTCGACATCCTCCAGCTCGCGGCGCTGCTCTACCTGACCGGCGGCCTGCAGAACCCGTTCGCGATGCTGTTCCTGGCACCGGTCCTGATCTCGGCGACGGCGCTGCCGCCCGACCGCACGCTGGCGCTCGGCTGCCTTGCGGTCGGCTCCGCCTCGATCCTCGTCCTCGTCCACCGGCCGCTGCCGTGGGCCGGGCCGGCACCGGCGCTGCCCTTCCTCTACGTCACCGGAGTCTGGACGGCGATCCTGCTCGGCGTCGCCTTCATCGGCGTCTATGCCTGGCGCGTCGCCGAGGAGGCGCGCCAGCTCGCCGAGGCGCTCGCCGCGACCGAGCGGGTGCTCGCCCGCGAGCAGCACCTGTCGCAGCTCGACGGCCTCGCCGCCGCCGCCGCGCACGAGCTCGGCACGCCGCTCGCGACGATCGCGCTCGTCGCGAAGGAACTCGACCACGCCCTGCCGAAGGAGGGGCCGGTGGCCGACGACCTCAAGCTCCTGCGCGAGCAGGTCGAGCGCTGCCGCGGCATCCTGGCGAAGCTGACCTCGCTCGACCAGGACGAGCCCGCCTTCCTCGGCACGATGACGATCAGCCACCTCCTCGAGGAGGTCGTCGAGCCGCAGCGCACGCCCGAGATCGCGATCAAGGTCGAGGCCGGCGGCGAGGGGCCGGAGCCGGTGTGCCGGCGCAGCCCCGGGCTCCTCTACGGGCTCGCCAACATCCTCGACAACGCCGTCGATTTCGCCGCCGGCGCGGTCGAGGTCGAGGCGCGCTGGTCGGCCGACGAGGTCCGGCTCAAGATCGGCGACGACGGGCCGGGATTTGCCCCCGAGGTGCTGCTGCGGGCCGGCGAGCCCTATGTCACGACCCGCGGCCCGGGGAAGCGCGCGAGCGACGAGGAGGCCGGCGGCTTCGGCCTCGGCCTGTTCATCGCCAAGACGCTGATCGAGCGCTCCGGCGCCGAGCTCTTCCTCGCCAACGCCCCGGCCGGGGCCGGCGGCGCGGTCGTTCGCATCGTCTGGCCGCGCTCCGCCTTCGAGCGCGGCGCCGAGCGCCGCGAGGCCCGCCCGAAACTTCGCCCGGACGGCGCTGACGAAGGCGAAAACGCTTCCTATATAGAGGCTTGAGGCATGGCGGCGGGATAGGGCGAGCAGCGGTGAGACAAGGAGAGTTCGCGATGGGCGAGGCGGAGGTCCCGTTCGAGGCGCGCGCCGACAAGAGCCTGTTGATCGTCGACGACGACAAGACCTTCTCGACGCGTCTCGCGCGCGCCATGGAGGGCCGCGGCTACGCCGTGCGGGTCGCCGAGAACGTCGCCGACGGGCTCGCCGAGGTCGAGGACAGCGCGCCGGCCTTCGCGGTCATCGACATGCGGCTGTCGGACGGCAACGGCCTCGACGTCATCGCCCGCCTCAAGGAACGCCGGCCCGAGGCCCGGGGCGTGATCCTGACCGGCTACGGCAACATCGCGACCGCCGTCACGGCGGTGAAGCTCGGCGCCTTCGACTATCTGGCAAAGCCCGCCGACGCCGACGAGATCCACGCCGCGCTGATGGCGCAGCCGGGCGAGCGCGCCGACCCGCCCGAAAACCCGATGTCGGCCGACCGGGTGCGCTGGGAGCACATCCAGCGCGTGTACGAGCTCTGCGGCCGCAACGTCTCGGAGACGGCGCGGCGGCTCAACATGCACCGCCGCACCCTCCAGCGCATCCTGGCAAAGCGCGCGCCGCGGTAATCGGCCGCTCCCTAGCGAGGCAAGGAGTCGCCCCTCGAGGCGGCGGCCCGGACCCGCTCCACCGCCTCGTCGAAATCAAAGCGGTCGCTGGCGAGGTCGTCGACGGCGAAGGGAGAGCGCCCGGGAAGGCCGGGGATGACCTGATCGCCCGCGGCCGCGAGGTCGATCTCGGCCTTGGTGACGGCGACCTCCCAGGCCGCGTCGAGATCGATCTTGGCGCGCATGGACGCGGTCAAATCCTTGCGCAGGTCGATGCGCCAGATCCTGACCTCCTTGCGCCAGTGGTCGCCCGCACGGGCGTCGCGGACGGATGCGGCCTTGACGAGATGCAGCAGGATCAGCCGGACAAAGCTCTCGACCCGATGCAGCTCCGATTTGCCCACGTCCTCGATCTCCTCGGCCAGGTTCTCGAGGTCGAGCTCGTTCGGCAGATCGCGCCGCGTCCCGGCCAAACGGCGCAGCGCTTCGGCCTGTTGCTGCGTCCAGGCATAGATGTCGTCGTCGTAGAGGCTGCGGCGATCCATGGCTGAAAATATCCGATCGGCGGGAAAAACGTAACTCGCGGCATTCCCAGGCCGGTTCACCAGCTCTCCCGGCCGGCCTCCGGATCGGCGAGCGTGTGCAGGAGGCCGGCGGCGGCGCGGGCGAAGCGCAGCGTCACCGCCTTGCGCCTTGCGCCGACGAGCGGATGCCCCGGGGCCTCGCGCAGGATCGCGGCCCCGAACGAATCGGCGACGATGAGCCCGGCGGTCTCGGGCAGGATCTCGAGCGGCACCGTCTCCGGGATGGCGAAGAAGAAGCGGTCGCAGAAGTCGCGGTAGTCGGGCCATTTCCGGTCGGCGCGGAAATCGGCGACGCTCGACTTGATCTCGACGATCGTCAGCAGGCCGTCCGGGGCGAGCGCGATCACGTCCGCCCGCCGCCCGCTCGCCAGCGTGAACTCGGGCAGGCTCGCATGGCCGAGCTGGGCAAACAGCCGGCGCACCCCACGCTGGACCCCCGCCGCCATCGCCGATTGCCGCCCGTCGAGGGGCAGCGGCGCGAGCATCGGGGCGGCATTCATCATACGAACATCCAGCGAACAGGGCACGAACGAAGCGGAACAAGCATGCCAGCCGGCCCGCAAGAGTCAACCGTCACCGCCGGTCTGCCAAGATCATGGCGGCGCCCTTCTCGGCGATCATCACCACCGGCGAGTTGGTGTTGCCCGATGTGATGCGCGGCATCGCCGAGGCGTCGACGACCCGCAGGCCCTCGACCCCGCGCACCCGCAGGCGCTCGTCGAGCACCGCCATGGGGTCGCTCGCGAGCCCCATCTTCGCCGTCCCGACAGGGTGGAAGATCGTCGTGCCGATCTCGCCCGCCGCCTGGAGGAGCTCGGCATCCGAGACGAGGTGCGAACCCGGCCGGTGCTCCTGCGGCCGGTACTTCGCGAGCGGCGCCTCGCCGACGATGCGGCGGGTAAGGCGCAGCGCCGCGACCGCGACGCGCCGGTCCTCCTCGGTCGAGAGGTAGTTCGGCCGGATCGACGGCGGCGCCGCCGGATCGGAGCTTGCGAGATGCACGCTGCCGCGGCTCGACGGCCGCACATTGGCGACGCTCGCCGTGAAGGCGCCGAAGGGGTGCAGGCCCTCGCCCCATTTGTCGAGCGACAGCGGCTGGAAGTGGAACTCGAGATTGGCCGTCGCGTATTCCGGGCCGGAGCGCGCGAAGGCCCCGAGCTGCGACGGCGCCATGGTCAGCGGCCCGGTGCGCAAGAAGAGGTATTCGAGGCCCATGGCGGCCCGTTTCCAGAGCCTCGCATAGTCGGTGTTGAGCGTCCTGACGCCGCTGACCTTGTAGACCGGCCGGAGCTGGAGGTGGTCCTGGAGATTCTCGCCGACGCCGGGCAGGTGCCGGACCGCCCGGATGCCGAGGCCGGCGAGCCGCTCGGCGTCGCCGACGCCCGACAGCTCGAGGATCTTCGGCGAGCCGACGGCGCCGGCGGCAAGGACCACCTCGCCGGCGGCGCGGGCGAGATGGCGCTCGCCGTCGCGCCGGAACAGGACGCCGGTCGCGCGCCCGCCCTCGAAAACCGCGCGCTCGACCTCGACGCCGGTCTCGAGCCGGAGATTGGGCCGGTTCAGCACCGGCTTGAGGAAGCCCCGCGCCGCGCTCCAGCGCCGGCCGCGCTTCTGGTTGACCTGGAAGTAGGACGAGCCCTCGTTGTCGCCGGTGTTGAAGTCCGCGACCGCCGGGATGCCGGCCGCCGCCGCCGCCTCGCGGATGGCGTCGAGGATCTCCCAGCGGATGCGTGGGTACTCGACCCGCCACTCGCCGCCGGCGCGGTGAAAGCGGTTCGGCGGCGCCATGTGGTCCTCGTGGCGGAGGAAATAGGGCAGGACGTCGTCCCAGCCCCAGCCGGCAAGCCCGAGCTGGCGCCAGCCGTCGTAATCGGCCGCCTGGCCGCGCATGTAGATCATGGCGTTGATGGCCGACGAGCCGCCGATCACCTTGCCGCGCGGATAGGCGAGCGAACGCCCGGCAAGGCCGGCCTCCGGGCCGGTCGTGAACATCCAGTCGGCGCGCGGATTGCCGATCGCGAACAGGTAGCCGACCGGGATGTGGAACCAGATCCACGAATCGCGGCCGCCGGCCTCGAGCAGCAGCACGCGGTTGCGGACGTCGGCCGAGAGCCGGTTCGCCACGACGCAGCCGGCCGAGCCCGCTCCGACGACGATGTAGTCGTAGTCCCCGAAATCGCGATGTGCCTGCGCCATTCGCCTCAAGCCCGCCTCGCCGGGCAGGCTAGCGAAAGCACCCTTCCGGCGCGAGCCCGCGGACAGGGGTGCGCTGGCCTCTTCTTTGCGGCTTGGCTATGGTCCGGCTCCGCTTTCTCTTTTCGGATCATCCATGGAGCGCGATCCCCTCGGCTTCGTCTGGCGCACGGCCCCGGCGCTTCATCTTGCCGCCTTTGCCCTTCTCGTCGTCGCCTTCGGGCTCGCCTGGGTCGCCCTCGACCTCCTGCGCATCGCGCTCGACATCGGCATCGGCGGGACGGCCTTCGAGAGCGCGCCGTTCGCATCCTTCCTGCGCCTGCAGATCGACCTTCCGGACCGGGTCGCCGACCAGCCGCTGGTGCTGTTCCAAGGCGTCAGCCTCGAGCGGACGCCGTTCATCTTCGCGACCGCGGCCTCGCTCGCGGCGCTCGCCATCCTCGGTGCGCTGCTGACGCTGGCGCTGCGCCGGACCGAGGCGGCGATCGAGGGGCGGGTCACGGCACGCCTGCGCCGGGACATCATCCGCGGCATCCTGAACGCCCGCCCGAGCGCCCGCGAGGACGCCCGGCAGGCGGCGGCGCTCGCGAGCGAGGGTCTGTCGCGCAACGCCGGCCGGATCGGCGCCGCCGTGATCACGCCGGTGATGGCCGGCGGCGGCATCGCGCTGGCCCTCCTCTACGCGCTGCGGACCGACTGGCGGCTCGCGCTTGCCCTCGCGGTGCTGTTCGCGGTCACGACCTTCGTCTCGCCCTCGAAGCTCGAGGCGGAGGAAGGCGCCGAGACGACGCGCCGGACCGAGGGCTCCGCCCTGCGGCGCGCGCTCGACGACCTCGTCCGCCGCCTGCCGGCGATCCGCGCCCACGGCACCGCGGCGCAGGAGCGGGCCCGGATCGAGCAGGATCTGCGCCATCGTGCGGCGCCGGTGCGGGCCGGCGACCGCCAGCTTGCGGTCGCCGCAAGCACCGGCTTCCTCGTCACCGTCCTGGTGCCGGCGGCGATCGTCGCGCTCGGCGCCTGGCTGTCGCTGTCCGGGCGCGCCACGGCCGGCGAGGTGACGGCGACCGCGGTCGCCGGCGTCGTCGGCGCGCTCGCTCTTTCGGCCGTCATGCGCTGGCGGCAGGATCTGGCGAGCGCGCGGCCGCTGTTCGAGGAGATCGCCCGGATGCTCGGCGGTTTCCAGGCCCGCGGCCCGTACGGCGGCACGACGGCGCTGCCCGGCGCCGGCGCGCTCGTTGCCCGCAAGGCGGCGGCCTACGATCCCGGCAGCGGCGCCCGGATCGCCGGCCTCGACGTCTCGCTGCCGCTTCCGTCTCATGTCGCGGTGGTCGGCGACGCGGCGTCGGGGGCCGGCGTCTTCGCGGCGCTCGCCGCCGGCCAGCTCGAGCCGGCGAGCGGCGAGCTGACCTATGGCGGCATCGACCTCAAGACGGCAGACCCGGCCGAGCGAGCGCGGCGGCTCGCCTATGCCGGCGGCGACACGGTGCTGGTCGCCGGTTCGCTCCGCCAGAACCTCCTCTACGGCTGCCCGAACCCGGACGCCGCCGAGATCGAGCACCGGCTGACCGACGCCGCGACGGCGGTCGGGCTCGACCGCCTGATCCATGCCCGCGGCCTGTCCGGCACGGTGAACCCGGGACGGGAGCCGAAGCTCGCGGCGGCGATCGTCGACGCCCGCCGGACGGTGCGCGCCGCGCTCGCCGCCGAGGGGATGGAGGACCTCGTCGAGCCGTTCGATCCGAAGCGCTACAATCATCAGGCGACGGTCGGCGAGAACCTCCTCTTCGGCATGCCGCTCGGCGACACCTTCCGGGAGGCGAACCTGCCCTCGCACCCCTTCGTGCGGGCGATCCTCGAGGCCGAAGGGCTGACGAAAACGCTTGCCGCCATGGGCCTGTCGATCGCGACGAGCCTCGTCGAGATCTTCGCCGACATCCCCGACGGCCACCCGCTGTTCGACCGCTTTTCCTTCTTCTCGGCCTCCGAGCGCGCCTATTTCGGCGATCTCGTCGAGCGCCAGGGCGAGCGCCGCCGCGGCACCGAGACGGCGCGCGACCGCGAGCGGCTGATGGGCCTCGCGCTGCGCTACAGCGAGAGCCGGCACCGCCTCGGGCTCGTGACGCCCGACATCGAGGCGCGGCTCGTCGCGGCGCGGGCGGCCTTTGCCACGCTCCTGCCGCTGAGCCTCAAGCCGGCGATCGAGTTCTACGACCCCGAGGCGCTGTGCGCCGCGGCGAGCCTGCAGGACAACCTGCTCTTCGGCCGGGTCAACCACGACCGCGCCGGCGCGGAGGCGCTGGTGCGGCGCCTCGTGCGGCGCGTCCTCACCGACCGCGGCCTCGACCAGGACGTGATGCGGATCGGGCTCGAGACGCCGGTCGACGTGCGCGGATCCGATCTCGCCGGAAACGAGATCGCCGCCATCGACGTCGCCCGCTGCCTCGTGCGCGGGCCGGACACCCTGATCGTCGAGCACGCCCTCGCCGGCCTGCCGCCCGGAGTCGCCGAGGAGGCCCTGACCCGGCTGCGCCGCGCCTTGGTCGGGCGCGGCCTCATCGTCGTGTTTCTCGAGCTGTCGCAACAGATGGATACGCCGCCCTTCGACGCGGTGCTGCGCTTCGACCGGGGCGCGGCGACCGTCGACAACCGCCGCCGCAGCGTCGCGGCGGCGCAAATTCCGGAGCCCGTCGCTTGAGCGTTCCGCATTCCTTCAGAAAGTTCCTGCAATCTGGCCGGGAAGCGGGCGCCATGTGCGCTGGCGCACATCCGCGGATTTGGATTGGCGGGACGGTCGGAGCGTGACGTTGAGGCGAGTAGCGGAGCCTGCCGGCGTGCTCGGGATTAAGTTCTGGGGCGTGCGCGGCTCCGTTTGCGCCTCGGGCCCGGGATACCGGGAGTTCGGCGGACACACCCCTTGCGTCGAGGTGCGCTGCGACGAGCGCCTGTTCATCGTCGATGCCGGGACCGGCCTGACGGCGCTGGGGACGCAGCTCGGGACGGACGCGCCGAAGGAATGCGACATCCTCCTCAGCCACCTTCACCTCGATCACATCGGCGGCCTGCCGTTCTTCAAGCCGGCGCTCATCGGGGACCGGCTGATCCGCACCCATTGCGGCAATCTCGGCGGCCAGAGCGCCAAGGCGGCGCTCGAGCGGGTCTATTCGCCGCCGATCTTTCCGGTGCGTCTCGATCAGCTGCCGTCCCGCTTCGAGCATGTCGGCTTCAAGGCCGGGGAGACGCTTCGCTTCGCCGACGGCCACCACGTCGACACCCTGCCCCTGAAGCATCCGGACGGCGCCACCGGCTACCGCTTTGCCCATGGCGGCAGGATCGTCTGCTACATCAGCGACATCGAGCACGGCGAGGCATGGCCGCCGGAGGATCTCGTCCGGTTCGTCGCCGGCGCCGATCTCGTCATCTACGACGGCATGTTCTCGGAAGAGGAGTATCCGCGCTGCCGCGGCTGGGGACATTCCACCTGGGAGAAGGGCGTCGCGCTCTGCCGCGCCGCCGATGCGAAAGCGCTGGCGATCTTCCACCTGCATCCGGCGCACGACGATGCCTTTCTGCGCGCCGCCGAAGCCGAAATGAAGACGGTCATGGCGACCGCCTTCGTCGCCCGCGAAGGGCAGGCCGTGACGCTTGCCCGCGTCACCGAGCCGGCCTGATTTTCTCCGCAACCACCGTCGGCGAGAGCGCGATGACTTCTCTTCGAGTCGTCATCCCGCTCTACCTCTTTGTTTTGGCATGATCTTTTCCGAAAACCGGTAGCCACTTTTCGGGATCATGCTTTAGGATCGGCCGCAGGGGGCCGCGGCGGCACATGGCATTTCTTGCGATCGCGAGCGGGGCGTCGGCCGTCGTGTGCGCCGGGCTGATCTGGCTGCTGTGGCCGGTGCTGCGGCGCTACGCGCTCGCCCGCCCGAACGCCCGATCGAGCCACACGGTGCCGACGCCGCAAGGCGGCGGCATCGCGGTGATCGCGGCAACGCTCGCCGTCGCAAGCGCCGCGCTCGCCGCCGCCGGCTTCCCGCCGGCCTCGGGAGCCTGGGCGCTCGTTGCCGCGATGACGCTCGCGCTCGCCGCGGCCGGCGCGGTCGACGACATCCGCCCGCTCTCTCCGCTCTTGCGTCTCGTGCTGCAGTCGCTCGCGGTCGGCGTCGTGGTGCTCGCCGCGAGCGGCACCGGCCGGCTGCTGCCGGGCGTCGTGCCGCTCTGGCTCGAGCGCGGATTGGCGGTCGTCGCCGGGGTCTGGTTCGTGAACCTCGTGAATTTCATGGACGGGATCGATTGGATCACCGTCGCCGAGATGGCGCCGATCACGGCCGCGCTCATGCTGTTCGGCGCGCTCGGGCTCGCCGGTCAGGATGTGACGGTCGTCGCGGCGGCGCTGTTCGGGGCGCTCATCGGATTTGCGCCGTTCAACCGGCCGGTGGCGCGGCTCTTCCTCGGCGACGTCGGCTCGCTGCCGATCGGGCTTCTCGTCGCCTGGATGCTGTACCGCCTGGCGCTCGACGGCGGCCTCGCGGCGGCGCTGCTCCTGCCGCTCTACTATCTGGCCGATGCGACGATCACGCTGTTCCGGCGCCTCATGCGACGGGAGCGGGTCTGGGAGGCGCACCGGGCGCACTTCTACCAGCAGGCGACCGACCGCGGGCTGCCGGTCGTGCGGATCGCGGCGCATGTCCTTACCGTGAACATCGCCCTTGCGGGTCTTGCCGGCGCGACGCTCGTGTGGCGCAGCGTTCCGGCACAGCTCGCCGCGCTCGCTGCCGGAGGCGTCCTCGTGGCGCTGGTCCTCGCCCGCTTCGCGGCGCCCGGCGGGCGCAGGCTTCCGGCGTGACCGGCCGGCTCGTCGCGCTGACCGGCGCCACCGGCTTCATCGGCCGCCATCTCCTGCGCGAGCTGCCGAAGCGCGGCTATCGCGTCCGCGTGCTCCTGCGGCGCCCGACGGCCCTGCCGCCGGAGGCCACCGGCGCCGTCGTCGGCGATCTCGCCCGGCCGCAGAACATGGCGGCGGCGCTCGCCGGCGTCGATGCGGTGATCCACTCGGCCGGCATCGCGCACGCGATGTCGGGCGTGCCGCAGGACGACTACCGGGTGCTGAACACCGAGGCGACGATCGGGCTCGCCCGCGCCGCCGAGAAGGCGCGCGCCAAGCGCTTCGTGTTCCTCTCCTCCATCCGCGCCCAAAGCGGACCGACGGCGGCGGAGGTGCTCACGGAAGCGCGCGAGCCGCAGCCGACCGATGCCTACGGGCAATCCAAGCTCGATGCCGAGCTTGGCCTCGCCGGGCTCGGCATCGACTGGGTGGCGCTGCGCCCGGTGCTGGTCTACGGCCCCGGGGTGAAGGGCAACATGGCGGCACTGGTGCGCCTTGCGCGCTCGCCCTATCCGTTGCCGCTCGCCGGCCTGCCGGCCAAGCGTTCGCTGCTCGGGCTCGACAACCTCGCGGCGGCGATCGACACCGTGCTCGCCGCGCCCGAGCCCCTGCGGCGCCCGCTCATCGTCGCCGACCCGGGGCCGCTCACGGTTGCGGACATGATCGCCGCGATGCGCGAGGGGCTCGGCCGCCGGCCCGGCGTCTTCCCGGTGCCGGCGGCGCTTATGGAAGCTGCGTTCCGGGCGATGGGACGATCAGAGGCCTTTGCGCGGCTGGCTGGCTCGCTCGTGGCGAGCCCGGCGGCGCTGCGGCAGCTGGGATGGGTGCCGGCGGCGGAGACGCGGGCTGGGCTTGCAGCGCTGGCGCGGAATCCTGGTGGCGACGGCTGAAGCCGGGGATCGCCTCTTCGAGCACCGCCTCGGCGGCCGGCCGGTCGCTCGCCGCGATCGACATCCGCAAGCGCCCGAGCCATGCCTCGACCCGCTCGCGGCCGGCGAAGATCGGCTTTGCGGCGAGGATGCCGGCGATGCCGATCTCGGCCATCGGCTCCTCCTCGGCGAAGAGGATCTCGTGCAGGCGCTCGCCCGGCCGCGGGCCGGTGATCTCGATGGCGATGTCGTCGCCGGGCTCGAAGCCGGCAAGGCGGATCATGCGCTCGGCGAGCTCGTAGATCCGCACCGGCTGCCCCATCTTGAGGACGTAGACCGCGGCGCGCTCGTCATGACCGCCGGGGCCGCTGAGCCGGCCCTCGGCATCGGCGTGCGAGGCGGCCGTGAGGACAAGGTCCGCCGCCTCCCGCGTCGTCATGAAGAAGCGCACCATGTCGGGATGCGTGACGGTCAGCGGGCCGCCGCGGGCGATCTGGAGCTTGAACTTCGGCACCACCGATCCGGCCGACCCGAGCACGTTCCCGAACCGGACCGCGGTGATCCGCGTCGCCTGCGGCTCCGGGGCGAGCTCGGCGTCGAGCGCCTGGGCGTAGATCTCCGACAGGCGCTTCGTCGCGCCGAGCACCGAGACCGGGTCGATCGCCTTGTCGGTCGAGATGATCACGACCGCCCTGACGCCGGCCTTGACGGCGGCGTCGACGACGTTCACCGAGCCGAAGACGTTGGTCTTGATGGCCTCGGTCCAGTCGCGCTCGAGATACGGCACCTGCTTCAGGGCGGCGGCGTGAAACACAAGGTCCGGCGCGACGTCGCCGATCACCTCGAACATGCGCGCGCGGTCGCGGATGTCGCCGATGACGCCGGAGACGCCGGTGTCGCCCTTGCCGAGCGGGCTTGCCTCGACGACGGTGTGCAGCGCCGGCTCCGAGCTCTCGAGCACGACCACCTCGCGCGCCCCGAAGGCGACGAGGCGGGCGCAGATCTCGCTGCCGATCGAGCCGCCGCCGCCGGTGACGAGGACGCGCTTGCCGCGGATGAACGCGGCGAGCCGCTCGCGGTCGATCTCGACCGTGTCGCGCAGCAGCAGGTCCTCGATCTCGAGCGGCGCGAGCTCGGCGTCGCGCATGCCTTCGCCGAGGCTCGTCACGCGCACGAGCGGCAGCCCGAGCCGGCGGGCGCGCGCGATGAGCTCCTCGGGATGCGCCTCGGGGGCGAGCGCCGAGGGGGTCGCGACGAGACGGCGGATCTCGATCTGGCGGTCCTGGAAGTCCTGCACGACGCGCTCGATGTCGCCGAAGGTGCCGAGCACCGGAACGCCGCGGATCGACTGCCCGCGCTCGGTCGGCCGCGGCGAGAGGATGCCGCGCGGGTGCAGCTTCTTCACCGTTCCGAGCTCGATCGCGCGCAGGATGACCTCGACGTCGGTGGCGCGGCCGAGGAGCAGCGTCGAGGTCGTCGCCTCGCGGGCGACGGTGTTGCGGGAGCGGGCGAACTTCAGGTAGCGCACGAAGATGCGCGGACCGCCGAGCAGGAACATCTGCAAGAGCCAGTACAGCCCGATGGCGATCTTGCCGAAGAAGTAGAAGCCGTAGCGCTCGGGCGAGACGAGCACGTAGTCGACGACGAGCAGCGTCAACGCCAGCACGGTCGAGGCGCGGAAGATGTTGAACAGGTCGGGCAGCGACGCGAAGCGCCACTTCGCCTGGTAGAGGGCAAACCACCAGTAGACGAGGCCGGCGAAGGGCACGAACACCGGCAGGAAGGTCGGCAGGTACTGCACCCGCTCGTCGAACAGCGCGCCGTCGAAGCGGATCACGAAGGTCAAGGTCACGGCGACCGCCGTCGCGACGAGGTCGTGGACGATGACGAGCGCCTTCTTGAAAAGGTATTTGTTCATGGCCGGCCGCGGGTCTGCCGGATATCCGCCGCCCTCCGGGCGTTTGTCAACAAACCGGGGTGGGCGGGAGTGGGCCACTTTGAATAAGGCATCCGTTCGGAGGGGTAGCGTCCTCCCGTCTACGCCCATGCTGTGAAGCTCTATGAAGAGCCCCCTGAGGCTTCCAAGGGCTGCTACAGCCCTGCGGAGCGCATCGGCGCTCGCAAGGTCCGGATCGAGGGCGACCCCGACTTCAAGCACGTCAGCACGTCCTAGGCCGAACGGAACAACCTCAACGTCCGCATGCACTCGCGGCGGATGACGCGGCTGACAAACGCCTTCTCGAAAAAGGGTCGAGAACCACGCGCACGCAATGGCGCTGCGATGGCCGCTGGCGTTACGGATCGCTTTTGGGAGATGCGGGACGTGGTAGCCGTCTTAGAAGCTTGGGAGGCCGTTCGCTAGCCAAGTCGTGGTGGTCACGCGCGCGATATAAACCCGGTCCCGCTGCATAAGAGCAAGTTCCGTCGCGATCTTTATGCACGCCCGCTCCGGCGCACACTTTGCAGTTGAAGGAAATTCTCGGATTAAACCAGCGTTCTGCGCGAAGGACGACGTTCCCGGTGCCATTGCACGCCGTGCATTTTACAACCCGCTCGCACGAAGGGCCCTTCACGTAAGAACCGAGCACCACACTTTGGGCAGCGGACCGCTGAGGTACTTACCCTATGTTGGCATTCGTAACAGGCGGCGAGCATCTTGGATCGGCGGTTAACGCCTGGAGCATAAGCTCAGCAAGCCGCTTGCCGCTACTGCCACAATCAAAGTGGGCCCACTACCGACCGGACGTGCCGTCCTGACCAGGGCTAAGGGCGTGGACTCGTGAACGCGCCGACGCAGCCTGATCGACGCAAGCTGGACGAAGGCAAGGTACTTGGCGGAAGCTGACGCCGATCCGCAGG
>DAINQO010000078.1:4813-13667 GCA_036742625.1 Microvirga sp. | reverse complement strand
GTCCCGGATAGCCTTCCACTGCGCTTCGCTCCGTTCCAGGCTTCCGGGAAAGGAGTGGCGGAGAGACTCCTACTCGTCTCTCCACTGCTTTCCCGGGCGCATGCAGCGAAAGCGGAATGCGACCCGGGACCGAGCGCAACAAGCTGCCGCGAAGCGGCGCAATCGATCTCAGTCTTGTTTCGGAGCGGTCTCCTCCGGGGAGAGGTGGGCTACCCCCGCCCGCGCGCCCGGACGTCCAGGGCCTTCAGGTTGTTGCGGATCTTCTCGTTCTCCGGATCCTTCGCCTGGGCCTCCGAAAGATCCTGGCTGGCGCGGCGCAGGTCGCCGCGCAGAAGGTACGAGTAGCCGCGGTTGTTGAGGAATTCCGGCGTCGGGCCGATCAGCTTGAGGGCTTGGGCGTAGGCGCGGTCGGCGAGCCTGTAGCGCTTGAGCTCGTCATAGGAAGCGGCGAGCCCGAGCCAGGCCTCGGCGTCGTCCTTGCGGCTCTCGACCGCGCGGCGGAAATGCATCTCGGCGAGGCCGTAGTGCCGGGCGCGGAAATGCTCCTTGCCGAGCGTAAGATCGTCTCTCGGCTCGTCCGGCCCACGCGTCGCCACCGGCACCGCCGTCGCGGTGGTGTCGACGCTGACGGTTTCGGCCGTGACGCAGCCGCCAAGCAGGAGCGCGGCGAAGAGCGGCGCGAGCCGGACCGCGCAGGTGAGCGACCTCATGAGTTCTCCTCCGATCGGCGGCGCGTCAGAAGCTTGCATGCGAGAAGCGGATCACGACCGGCAGCAACAGCACGAAAAGGAGAACAGGAAAGACGAAAAGGATTAACGGAACGGTCAATTTCGCCGGCAGCGAGTAGGCCTTCTCCTCGGCCCGAGACAGGCGCTTGCCGCGCATCTCGTCGCTGTAGACCCGCAGCGAGTTCGAGAGGCTCGTGCCGAGCTCCGCCGACTGCTGCAGCAGCGTCGACAGCATCATCGCCTCGTCGATACCAAGGCGCTCGCCCATATACTCGAAGGCGTCGGTGAAGGTCTTCCCGGCCCTGATCTCGAGCGAGACCATGTAGAGGTTCTCGGCGAGCGACGGGTAGCCCTCGACGAGCTCGCGCGCGATGCG
Organism: Microvirga sp.; assembly: GCA_036742625.1. Lineage (GTDB taxonomy): Bacteria > Pseudomonadota > Alphaproteobacteria > Rhizobiales > Beijerinckiaceae > JAJKJG01. The sequence continues at coordinate 12,563 of DAINQO010000078.1, read as the reverse complement.
CTCGATCGCCGCCTCCATGGACAGCCCGGCCTCGGCGCAGACCACCATCAGGTCCATGAAATCCGGAAAGCCCATGCGGTGCGCGACGACCCGCTGCGCAACGCGCCGGCGCAGATACAGCGTCGGCAGAAAATAGCCGACGATGGCAAGCCCGCCGCACCACGTCGCCGTCCTCAGCGCCGGCTTCGGCGCGATCAGCAAGGGCAGGAAGATGAAGCAGGCGATGCCGAAGAGGACGGCAAAGCCGAGCCGCGCCGCGAAATAGACGGCGCCGGCGCGCGGGTCGAAGAATCCGGCCTGGATCAGCTGGCGCCGGAGCACCCGGTTCTGACGCGTGTCGCCGGCGATGTTCTCATCTATGAAGGAGACGAGCCGCTCGAGCGATCGCGGCCGCTCGGGCTTTCCCGGCGCACGGGCCGGTTCCGGAGTGTCCGTCCCGGCGGCGGCGCGGCGGCGCAAGCCCTGGCGGTCGCGAGCGAAGCCGAACACGACATAGGCGGCAAGCGCCCCGCCGGCTACGCCGAGCACCGCAAGCGTGACGACCGGGTCGTCGCCGAAGCTTTCGATGAGGGCGAGGATCGTCTCCATCGCGGGCCTCTAGAACTTGAAGTTGATCATGCGCCGCATGATCAGGTTGCCGATGAACATCCAGCCGAGCGCGCCGCCGAGCGCGATCTTGGTCATCGGGTGCGGCCAGGCCTCGCCGTAGAAGCCCGGCGTGATCCAGTTGATCATGCCGAAGACGACGAACGGGACGGCGTTCAGGATCATGGCCGAGGCCCGGCCCTCGGCGGCGAGGCCGCGGATCTTGCGCCGCATCTTGAAGCGCTCCCGGATCACCTTCGAGAGGTTGTCGAGGATCTGGCTGAGATTGCCGCCGGTCGTCGCCTGGATCGACACCGAGGTGACGAACAGCGGCAAATCCTCGTGCCCGGTGCGCGCCACCATGTTGCGCAGCGCGCCTTCGAGATCGGCGCCGTAGGTGATCTCGTCGGCGACCATGCCGAACTCGGAGCCGACCGGGTCCGGCAGCTCGCGCGCCACCATCGCGATCGCGACCGGGGTCGGGTGGCCGGCGCGCAGCGAGCGCACGATGATGTCGATCGCCTCCGGGAACTGCGCCCCGAACGCCTTGAGGCGGCGCTTGCGCCGAAACAGCAGCACGGCAAGCGGGACCAGGGTGACGCTGAACAGGGCCGCGGCGGCGGCGTAGAGGAGGTCGCCGAGCGCGGCGAACATGCCGGTGAAGGCGAGGCCCCCGAGCAGCGTCAGCGCGACGGCGACGCGGGCCGGTCGCACCTTGACGCCGGACTGGAGCACGAGGCGGTTGAAGGCCGCGATCGGAAGCCGGTAGCCGCCGTCGGAGGAAAGCCCGCGCTCGCGCCGCAGCTGCACCAGCACCTTCTCCCGGTCCGCCTCCTTCGTCGAGATGGCGAGCCGGCGGTTCACCCGCGTGCGGTGGTCCTTGGTGTTGTGGAGGAGGAGATAGAGCGCCTCGACGACGAGCACCGCCGCGAGCGCGGCCGAGCCGTAGAAGAGGTAGAGCGGGTCGAGCTCGAAGGACATCTGCGGGTCAGAGCGGCTTCGAGGGGTCGAAATAGGAGCCCGGGATGTTGATGCCGTGCGCGACGAGCTCCTGCAGGAAGCGCGGCCGCACTCCGGTCGCGACGTGATGGCCCTGGATGTTGCCGTCGCCGTCGGTGCCGGTGCGGACGTATTTGAAGATCTCCTGCATCTGGATGATCTCGCCCTCCATGCCGGTGATCTCGGCGATCGAGGTGACGCGGCGCTTGCCGTCGGCGAGCCGCTGCAGCTGCACCACCATGCGCAGCGCCGCCGAGATCTGGCCGCGGATCGAGAGCTGCGACATCGGCAGGCCGGCCATGCCGATCATCTGCTCCAAGCGCGAGATCGCCTCGCGCGGGTTGTTGGCGTGGATCGTCGCCATCGAGCCCTCGTGGCCGGTGTTCATGGCCTGGAGCATGTCGAAGGCTTCCTCGCCGCGGCACTCGCCGAGGATGATGCGCTCGGGCCGCATGCGCAGCGCGTTCTTGACGAGGTCGCGCTGGCGGATCTCGCCCTTGCCCTCGATGTTCGGCGGGCGCGTCTCCATGCGGGCGACGTGCGGCTGCTGCAGCTGCAGCTCGGCCGCGTCCTCGATCGTGATCAGGCGCTCGGTGTGGGAGATGTAGGCCGAGAGCGCGTTCAGCATCGTCGTCTTGCCGGAGCCGGTGCCGCCGGAGACGATCGTGGTGATGCGCGCCTTGACCGCCGCCGCGAGGAGCTCGGCCATCTGCGGCTTGATCGCGCCGACCTCGACGAGCTTCTCGAGCGACAGCTTCGACTTCGAGAACTTGCGGATCGAGACCAGCGGCCCGTCGACGCCGATCGGCCGCACCGCGCAGTTGAAGCGCGAGCCGTCGAGGAGGCGCGCGTCGCACAAGGGGCTCGATTCGTCGACGCGCCGCCCGACCGCCGAGACGATCTTCTGGATGATGCGCATCAGATGCGCCTCGTCCTTGAACAGCGACGGCACCGGCTCGAGCACGCCGCGGCGCTCGACGAAGATGTTCTGGTGGCCGTTGATCAGGATGTCGGCGATCGTCGGGTCCTTGAGCAGGGGCTCGAGCGGGCCGAGACCCGTCATCTCGTCCATGACCTCGGAGACGAAGAGGTCGAGCTCCCTGGCGTTGAGGGCGAGGCGCTCGGCGACGACCCACTGCGCGATGATGCCGTGGATCTCGCGGCGCAGCTCGTCGGCCGGCAGCTTCTCGAGCGCGGCGAGGTTGAGCTCCTCGATCAGGCGCCGGTGCAGGCGCACCTTGGCGTCGAGGAGCTTCTCGTTCGGCGAGGCGGGGGGCGCCGGCATGGCGGCGACGGCGGGGGCCGCGGGCGGCTCGATCGCGAGCGCCGGCGCGACGACTGGCGGCAGCGCCGCGACGATCGGCGGGGGAGGGGGCGGAGGCGCGGGCGCCTGCCCCGGGTTCACGCGCGCTGAGAAACGTCCAAGCATCTGAGGGTCCGCGAGTTTCGATTGATGGTCGCGCTCTCGCGCAAGAACCGCTTCACTGTGCCATGAGCGCGTAAAATCGAGGCTTGATCGATCCTTCGCATTTGATCGATCAGGCGACGAGCGCCTTGTCGGCGGTGGCGCTCATGAGAATCTTCTTGAGGTCGACGGAGACGTTGCTGCCGGTCTTGACCTCGTCGAGGGTCAGCCCGCGGTCGATCGCCTCGCGCACGACCTTGTAGTTGTTCGACACGGTTCCCTCGAGGAAGCCTTCGAGCGCGCGTTCGACGTCGGCGCGGCGCAGGCCGGTGCCGAACAGGAGCTGCTGCTCGAAGCGGTTGACGATCACCCGCGGGCGCAGATCCGGCAGGCGTCCGAGCGCGGTTGCGAAGCGACGGGCGAGGCGCAGCCCCGGCACGGTCATGTCGGTCACGACATAGACCCGGTTCGATCCGAGCAGGACCTGGTCGGTCCAGGGCTCCCATGAGCGCGGCAGGTCGATGACCACGTTCTCGAAACGCGACGAGACGAGATCGAGGAGCCGGGTGACGACCCCGGTATCGAGCCCCGGACGCTCGGCCGGCCGGCCTTTCGCGGCGAGGAGGCACAGCCCGGAGCCGTGGCGGCTGAACATGACCTCGAGGAGCTGCAGGTCGAGCCGCTCCGGATGCGGGCCGATCTCGTCGAGGTCGAGCCGCGGCTCGAGGTCGAGGTAATCGGCGCAGGTGCCGTTCTGGAAGTCGAGATCGACGAGGCAGGTCGAGTCCGAATCCTTCGGCGCCGCCTTGCGCAGGAGCATCGCCGCCTCGATCGCCAGCGTCGTCGTGCCGACGCCGCCGGCAGGCGACAGGAACGAGATGATCTGGCTGCCGTCGTCGGGCAGGCTCGAGGTCGCCTTCAAGGACCTGATGCAGGCCTTGAGCACGTCCTTCGGCTCGACCGGCTTGCGCAGGAAATCCGAAACCCGGATCTGGAGCAGCCAGCGCACGAGCGCGTCGTCGAAGGCATCGGCGACGACGATCACCGGGGCGCGGCCGAAAGCGCGCATGGTGATGCCCTGGAGGGCGATCAGGCTCTCGCGGCGGCGCGGATCGATGTCGACGACGATGACCGCGGCGGTATCGATCTCGGCGCGCTTCGCCGCCTGCTCGACGCCCTCCGGCACGATCGTCACCGACGCTGCATGGACGCCGCCGGCGGCGCCGGCGACGGCGTTGAGGAAGCCCGCATCCGGCCCGATGAGCAGGATCGTCGAGGATTGCGAGGCGGCGTCGTGCATCTGGTCGTCCTTCGGGCGAAGACGCTCTACGTTTTAGTTCGCGGCGGGCGAGGCGCCCGGCATCGTCATCGGGATCGCCATGATCGCCGGCGCTGCCCCGCCGCCGCCGGGCGGGCGCGGCGCCTCGTAGCGGTCGATCGCGTCGACGACGCGCCGGCCGCTGACCTCGATCTCGGTCCGGGATGAGCCCGGCGGCCAAGGATCGATGGTGTGGATGGCGCGGTTTGCCGCAACCGCGTTGCCGGCGTGCGCCGCGATGGTCTCGCGGCGCTCGACATAGTCGGTGCAGGCAGCGGTCGAGAGGGCGAAGAGCGCGGCGGCCGCGAGGCGCAGGCCGAGCGAGCGATCAGTAGGCTGCGACACGGGCGGTCTCCGTACGGATGTCGAGGATGTGACCGGAGGGCGGCACCACGAGGCTCGCCGACGCCGCCTTGGCGGCCGGGATCTCCTGCTTTCCGGTGAGGAAGCGGTCGATGTCGCTCGCCGGCAGCGCGTCCTCGGTCGGGACGCGCAGGCGCTGGCCGGGCTTTGCCGGCTTCACGATGCGCGGCGTGACGATGATCGCGAGGTCGGTCTCCTTCTTCTCGAAGGCGGCCGAGCGGAACAGAGCGCCGAGGATCGGCACGTCGCCGAGCCAAGGCAGCTGCTGCTGGGTGTCGCTCGTGACGCTCTGGAGGAGCCCGGCGATCGCGAAGCTCTGGCCGTCGCGCAGCGATCACGGTCGATGCGCGGCGCACGGTGATCGCCGGGATCGCGACGACGCCGGTGCGGACTGAGTTCGTCGTGTCGATGTGGCTCACCTCGGGCTCGATCTTGAGATTGATGACGCCGTTTGCGAGGACCGTCGGCTGGAAAGTCAGGCCGACGCCGAACTTCTTGTACTCGACGGTGATCTGCTGGAAGTTGCCGGCCACCGGGATCGGGAACTCGCCGCCAGCGAGGAAGCTCGCCTTCTCGCCCGACATCGCGACGAGGTTCGGCTCGGCGAGACGGCGCACGAGCCCCTTTTCCTCGAGGGCCTGGATCAGGACGTCGGCCTGCACGCCGCTCGAAAGGATACGGCCGAGAACGGTGCCGAAGGGGGTCGCGCCGGAAGCGAGGCCGTTTCCGAGCAGCGCGCCGAAGTTCAGCGCTCCCTTTGTCGGGTCGCCGAAGTTCTTGCCGACGGCCTGCCAATTGACGCCGACGTCCTTGCCGGCGTTGCGCTACACCTCGACGAAGCGCACCTCGAGCATGACCTGCTGCGAGCCGCGGACCTTGAGATCGTTCAGCACCTCCGGACCGTATTGCTTCGCGAGCGCGACCGCGCGCGCCGCCGAGACGCTGTCGTTCATGGTGCCGGAGAGGACGGTGCGGCCGTTCGCCGAGGAGACGCGGGTGCGCTCGCCGGGAAGGCGCTCCTCGACGTCGGAGGCTAGCCGCGGCGTGTTGTAGCCGACCTCGACCTCGATCACGCCGACGAGCGATTTCGCGGCATCGTAGACCGAGACGTTGGTGGTGCCGAGCTTCTTGCCGAGGACGTACATGGTGCGGTCGGTGAGAGGTATCACGTCGGCGATCTCGGGATCGCCTACGACGAGGTCGACGAAGCCGAGCGTGGTCTGCAGCGTCTGGGATTTGCCCTGCGTGACGCGCACGCCGCCGACCTTGTTCTCGCCGATCTCGACCATGCGGGTTTGGGCCGAGGCCGGCGCGAGCGCCGCCGCGACGAGGAGCGCCGAGCCGACGAGCGGCGCCGCGACCGCGAGCGCGAGCGCCCCTTGATGGAAGCGCCGCCACCGCGGCCGCGGCCCGAATCCTGCCGTCTCGCTCTGTCGTGTCATGGCCTTCCCCGCCCCGTCTTCTTGTGCCGGACAGGAAACGCCCGCGGCGTGAATCAACGATGAATCAAATCGCCGAGTTGCCGGCGCAGTGAACCAATCCTTTCTCCTTGATGGCTGCCGCACATCATTGCCGAGACGTAAACGCAAGACCCGAAAACTTGTTACGATTGCTTTCACGGATCGTGAGCGTCTTGCTGATTTACTGTTGCCCAAGAACAGATTGGGGCGGCAGACATGACTACGTTTCGGAACGGCGATGCGATCTGGCTGACCCGGGCGCAGGCCGGCGCGCCGAGGTCGCTACGGCGGGAGCGGGCTCATGTGCTTGCCCGCGCCGCTTGCGTCGCAGGGTTGCTGACCGGGGCCGCGGCCGGTCTTACTCCGGCGGATGCACCCGCGACGGTCGCCGCCACTCCGGCCGCACCGGCGGCGCTGTCCGCGGTTCTCGCGAAAGAGGAGGCGCGACTGGCCTCGGCGCCGGCTTCGCGCGTTGTCGCCGCCGTCCCTGCCGCCTCCGCCAGGGTCGCCGTCGCGCGCCCGGTCGACCCGCGCTTTGCTGCCTTGCCGACGCAGGCCCGTTTCGCGAAAGCCGGCGAGCCGGCTGTCACGGGCTCGCTCGTCCCCGGCGGGTTCGCGCCGGCGCCGCGGGCGAGCGAGTGGCGCGACGAGGAGTTCGCCCAGATCCAGGCGCTCGACGGCCGCACGCTTGCAGCGTCCTCGGTGCGGATCCGTCTCGCCGGCCTCGAGCTGCCCGGCGCCGGCGAGGTCTGCCGCACGCTTGACGGCCGGCTCGAGCCCTGCCTTGCCCGCGCCGCGACGCAGCTCGAGCTCATCACGCGGTTCCGCAAGGTCAGCTGCCGCTATCGCATCGAGGCGCCGGGCGAGGCCTCCGGCAGCTGCCGGATCGGCGCCACCGATCTCGCCGAGCGCATGGCGCGGACGGGTTTCGCCAAACGTGCCCCCGAGGCGGGGCGCCTCGCGCTCGCGCCCTCGGATCGGATTTACCTCGCAGAGAGGACCCATTGAGGCCAACTGATTTTATTCGATGAGAGTGCACCCGCCGGTGCACCACAGCTCACTGCTTAAGCCCCGCCGTGATCTTAATGCGCTTCCGGTAGTCGACAAAGGCAACCGGCGGCATTTTGCAGCATCACTTTGCCGGCCCGAAGGTCGGGACGAGTTTCGATTGCGCTTGATTGGTGCTCAGAGGAAGCTACTCGCGATCAGATTTACTCGAACGACCGTGGTCCATCCCTCGTTCGCGGAGCATTTTGAGTTGCCGCTCGTCGTCCAGTGTGCAGGCTCCGGGCCCTGCCGACCAGCGGCGCTTGTATGTCACAAAGTTCAAGAGCTACTATCCCCGTTGGCACGACAACTTCTCCGGCCAGACCGGCTGACCGGAGGTGGCGACGTAGGTGTTTCTCTGGAAGTTCCGAACCTTGCCGAGCTGGCACAAACTCTTAGAGTTTTAAAGATGTGTTCGAGTCCCCAAGACGGCACAATTCCGAGCGGCGGTGACGGCATCGGTGCCGCCTAGGGTGAGTGGACCGTCCTTGCACGGAGAGAGGAATGTCCGTTCGCGCTGTGCTTGTCGTCACGTTTTTGGCTCTCGCGCCGCAGGCCGCCATGAGTGCCACA
>DAINQO010000078.1:0-4713 GCA_036742625.1 Microvirga sp. | reverse complement strand
TGTGCTTGTCGTCACGTTTTTGGCTCTCGCGCCGCAGGCCGCCATGAGTGCCACAGCCTGGATCAAGCAGACCTCCCGCCCGGCTATATCCTACTGCGGCGACGTCTACGCGCCCCCGTTCGCAAACCCACTCGACGCGGGACGCCGGTCCTGCCCGCCTGCAGAGGCCCGCGCCTACACCCCGCGTCACAGAGGCATCGGCTTCGACATCCTCGATCTCGAATCGGAGGCGTGTTTCGTCCCCGACGAAAGCTACCGGCTCCTGGACGATGTCATAGACGAGGTCGCATCGAGGTTGTCGGCGCACCGGGGCCCCGCGCGCGCCCAGTCCGCTGTTGCACTCGACATCGCCACGGTCACCGGCGAGGTGATGGCCGCTCGCGGCTTCGGGCTGTACGTCCCGACCGAAACCCTAGGCGACGCCCTGGCACGGCGAAGCGGAAACGCCGAGCCGCCTCGATATGTCTTTGACTGCGACACAGGCTCAATGATCCTGATGACCGTTGCCGAAAACTTGTCGCTCCCCGCCTCCCTTGTTGAGATCACACTTCGGAGCGGGAGCGGGCACAACTACGTCCGGTGGGAGTTCGGGGGCGAATCTACGGTTGACTGGGATATGAACGGGCGGCAGCAATGCCTGACACCGAGAGACGTTCGGCCGTACCAGGGGCGGAGCATGACCCGGGACGAGGTTCTCGGCTATGCCTACCTTCTGCGGGCGGCGCTCTGGAAGCAGAGCTCGAAGATTGCAAAGGAAATTGACGACCTGCGGGAGGCGACGCGGAGGCGCCCGGACCACCCAGCCGCCTACAATAATCTGGCTTGGCTTATTGCGACGAGGGACCTACCGAATCCGGGTAGCCTGCAAGCTGAGGCCCTACGCGGTGCCGAGAAGGCAGTCGCGATCGAGCGGCACCCGAATTACCTCGACACGCTCGCATGCGTGCACGCCGCAGGCGGTAGGTTCGAGGAAGCCGCTCGGATCGAACGCGAAGCGGCCGAGAAGGCGCCTGAACAGGAGACTTACAAGAGACGGGTCGAACAGTTCGAGGCCGCGATGCCCCGCGACTGCCGCGGAGAGGACTGACCACCTCGTCCTTTGAGGATGGCTGTGTTCGGCGCCCGGCCGGGCTTGTCCCGGCGCGCGCGATCGGGTGAGGTGGCGGCCCGTCCCTCACGATCGCGCCCGCATGCCCCTCGATCCCTCCCTTCGCGACCACGTCATCGCCTCGGTCGAGGCCGGCTTCATCGAGCAGATCGCTTTCACGCAGGAGCTCGTCCGCTTCCGCTCGCTGCGCGGCGAGGAGCATGCGATCCAGGATTTCGTGTTCCGGGCGCTGCGCGAGCGCGGCTTTGCCATGGACCGGTTCGCGATGGACCGGGCGGCGATCGAGCGCCATCCCGGCGCCTCGAAATTCTCACCCGAGCACTCGGACGCGCCGATCGTCGTCGGCATCCACCGCCCGAAGGAGGAGAGCGGCCGCTCGCTGATCCTGCAAGCCCATGTCGACGTCGTGCCGGCGGGCCCCGAGGACATGTGGCGCCATCCGCCCTTCGAGCCGGCGATCGAGGGCGATTGGATGTACGGCCGCGGCTCAGGCGACATGAAGACCGGCCATGCCGCGAACCTCTTCGCGCTCGACGCGCTCAAGCGGATCGGGCTGCAGCCCGCCGCGACCATCTACGTGCAGTCGGTCGTCGAGGAGGAATCGACCGGCAACGGCGCGCTGATGACGCATCTGCGCGGCTACAAGGCCGATGCGGTGCTGATCCCGGAGCCCGAGGAGGAGAAGCTCGTGCGGGCGAACGCCGGCGTGCTGTGGTTTGAGGTCGAGGTGCGCGGCCACCCCGTCCATGTGCGCGACATGGGCGCCGGCGCGAACGCCATCGACGCCGCCTACCGGGTCGTCGCGGCGCTGCGCCGGCTCGAGGCGGCCTGGAACGAGCGCCGCCACGCGCACGAGCATTTCGCCGACGATCCGCACCCGATCAACCTCAACATCGGCAAGATCGAGGGCGGCGACTGGGCCTCCTCGGTGCCGGCCTGGTGCCGGCTCGACTGCCGCATCGCGATCTATCCCGGCGTGCACGCCGCCGACGCCGCGCGCGAGATCGAGCAGGCGGTGTCGGCCTTCGCGCGCGAGGACCGGTTCTTCGCCAACAACCCGCCGAAGGTCACCTTCAACGGCTTCTTTGCCGAAGGCTATGTGCTCGAGCCGGGCTCCGAGGCCGAGCGCGTGCTGGCGAATGCGCATGAGGCCGCGACCGGCCGGGCGCTCGAGAGCTTCATGTCGGCGGCCTATCTCGACACCCGCGTATACGCGCTCTACGACCGCGTTCCGGCACTGTGCTACGGCCCGATCTCGCAGAACATCCACGGCTTCGACGAGCGCGTCAGCCTCGCCTCGGTGAAGCGCATCACCACGGCGATGGCGTTGTTCGTGGCGGAATGGTGCGGGGTCGAATCCCTGTCATCCCGGCCGTAGCGCAGCGAAGAGCGGGATCTCCCGATCCTACGGGGCTCTTTCCGATGGGGTCCCGGGTCTCGCTCCGCTCGCCCGGGATGACGGTGAAAGCATGGACCTCAACGATCTCCTCGCCGACCCTCGCGTCGTCTGGACCGAGGACGTGCTGCGCTTCGGCGACACCGACGCCAACGGCCATATCAACAACGCGCTCTTCGCGACCTTATGCGAAAGCGGACGGGTCAACCTGTTCCGGACCCGCTTCGACCCGACGCTGCCGAAAAACCGGTTCTTCGTCATTGCCCGCCTCGGCATCGATTTCCGCGCCGAGCTCAACTTCCCCGGTAGCGTTCGCACCGGGACCTGGATCACGCGGCTTGGACGCAGCTCCGTCAGCCTCGCTCAGGTGATCCTCTCCGGCGACACGCTCGCCGCGGAAGCGGACGCCGTCTGCGTCCTCATGGACGGCGCTACCCGCCGCCCGATGCCCTATCCGGACGCGACGCGGCGGGCGCTCGAGAGCATGCTGCGGCCGACGGCGGAGTGAATCCGCAGGAAACGGGTGGCGCGCCGGCGCTCTCGCCGCCAGAAGCTCCGCACGCTTCAAGGGACCACGGATGGCGCAGGCGGCGATCCACGCGCGCATGACGGCGGCCGAATGGGCGCTCCTCGTCGGGCTCTCGGTGCTGTGGGGCGGCTCGTTCCTGTTCGTCGGCGTCGCGGTCGCCGAGTTGCCGCCGCTGACGATCGTCGTCGCGCGCGTCGCGCTTGCGGCGGCCGCCCTTCTCGTGACGCTGCGCTTCATGGGCGTGGCGCTGCCGCGCGAGCGGCGGGTCTGGGTCGCCTTCCTCGGCATGGGCGTCCTCAACAACGCCATCCCGTTCACCCTCATCGCCTGGGGCCAGGGCCACATCGCGAGCGGCGTCGCCTCGATCTTCAACGCCACGACGCCGCTGTTCACCGTCGTCGTCGCACATTGGCTCACCGCCGACGAGCGCATGAGCGCGCGTAAGCTCGTCGGCGTCGCGATCGGATTTGGCGGCGTCGCCGTGATGATCGGCGGCGCGGCGCTGCGGACGCTCGGCGTCGATGTCCTGGCGCAGCTCGCGGTCCTCGCCGCCGCGATCTCCTACGCCTTCGCCGGCGTCTACGGCCGCCGCTTCAAGGCGATGGGCGTCGCCCCGGCCGCGACCGCCGCCGGGATGCTCGCCGTGTCGACGCTGCTGCTCCTGCCGGCGATGCTGATCGTCGACCGGCCCTGGACGCTGCCGGCGCCGAGCGCCGCGACGGTCGCGGCGCTCCTCGGCCTCGCGCTCATCTCGACGGCGCTCGCCTACATCCTCTATTTCCGGCTGCTCGCCAGCGCCGGCGCGACGAACCTCCTGCTTGTCACCTTCCTGATCCCGGTGAGCGCAATCCTCTTCGGCGCAACGCTGCTCGGCGAGCGCCTCGCGCCGCGCCACTTCCTCGGCATGGCGCTGATCGGCTGCGGCCTCGCCGCAATCGGCCGCGAGCGCGCCGCGGCGCCACCCGCTCCCTCTTTGAAGCGAGGGTCCGACTGAGGCGAAGCCCGAGCGGTGCTGTCATCCCGGAAGCCGCAATGCGGCTATCCGGGACCTTTCGGCCCTCGAGCGCCATGAAGATCCCGGATCGCGCTGCGCGCGTTCGGGACGACGCTCGGATGTCCGGGCGCGTTACGAGCGCGCCAGCGCGCCGGTCAGGGCCCGGTCGTAGACCCGCTTGTAGCCGAGTGCCGAGCGCTGCCAGGGGTAGTGGCGGCCCATCGCGGCGCGGCGCATGGTGTTGAGCTTCTTGCGCGAGCGGAAGGCGTCGACCGCCCGGTAGACGGCGCCGAGAAGCTCGCCGAGCGAGGGCTCGCGGAAGAGGAAGCCCGTCACCCCGTCCTCGATCGTGTCGGCGAGGCCGCCGGTGCGGTGCGCGATCGGCAGCGAGCCGAATTTTTGGGCATACATCTGCGACAGGCCGCAGGGCTCGAAGCGCGACGGCATCAGGAGGAAATCGCTGCCGGCATACATCCGCCGCGCCGTCCCCTCCTCGAAGCCGAGCCTGACCCCGACCCGGTCGGGATAGCGCGCGGCGAGATTTTCGAGCGACTGCTCGAGCTCGCCCTCGCCGCGCCCGGTGACGACGATCTGGCCGCCGTCGCGCACGATGGTCTCGGCCGCCTCGATCGCGAGGTCGACGCCCTTCTGGTGCACGAGCCGCGACACCACGGCAAAGAGCGGCC
>DAINQO010000077.1:0-13668 GCA_036742625.1 Microvirga sp. | reverse complement strand
TCGTACTCCGCCTCGCCGATCGTCGTGAGAGAGGTCCCCCGCGCCATCCTGCCCCGCCCGCGCCAGCTGATTCCGACGCAAAGGTCAGTCTCAGGGCCAACTGCGATATCGCAAGTCCCTTAATTTGGCTTTACGAAGCGGCTCGCCACGATTGGCGCCCGCCCGCTGCTCTCCCGGCTGCCCTCGATGAACGCCAAGTCGATCGGACCGAGCGCGCGTCTTTCGGCGCTGCACGCCGCAAGCTTCGGCGGCATCGGCGTCTACCTGCCGTTCTTCCCGATCTGGCTCGAGCATCGCGGCGTCCCTCCCGATCTCCTCGGGGTGATCCTGGCGCTTCCGATCGTGGTCCGGATCGTCGCCGTCGCGCCCCTGATGGCGCTCGCGGACCGCGGCATCGGCCCGCGCCGGCTCATCGCCGGGGCATGTTGCGCGGTAGCCCTCGTCTACGTGGCGCTGCTGCGGGCCGAGAGCTTCGTGTCGCTCGGCGCCCTCGTCGTGCTGATGGCGCTCGCCCACGCCCCGATCATCCCGGCGGCCGACCTCGTCACCATCCAGGCGATCCGGCGCGACCGGCGCCTCGACTACGGCCGCATCCGCCTGTGGGGCTCGATCGCATTCCTGGCCGCGAGCATCGGCGGCGGCTACATCCTCGGCGCCCTGCCGGCCGATGCGGTGATCTGGCTTCTCCTCGGCCTTGCCATCACCGCGATGGCGACCGCCTGGCTCGTGGTGCCGGATGGGATGGCGGCGAATGTCGACCCCGACGCGCCGAGGGCCGCGGGCGGTCGGAAGCGACTGCCGCTCAGCCTCTGGTACGTCATCGGCGCCGCCGCCTGCACCCAGGCGAGCCACGCGGCGCTTTACGCCTTCGGCAGCATCCATTGGCGCGACCTCGGCTTCTCGAGCGCGACCATCGGCTGGCTTTGGGCGGTCGGGGTCGTCGCCGAGATCCTCGTCTTCGCCGCGCTCGGCAAGAGCGTCGGCCGCGGCACCGCCGCCTTCGGACTGATCCTCGCCGGCGCCGGCACGGCCGCCTTACGTTTCGCGGCGCTTGCGGCCGATCCCGGCCTGCCCGCGACCTTCGCGCTGCAGATGCTGCACGGCTTAACCTTCGGTGCGACCCACCTCGGCGCCATGGCGGCCCTGGCGCTCCTTGCCCCGGAGGCGGCGCGCGGCCGCGCCCAGGGCGTGATGAGCGCAGCCCAAGCGCTCGCCATGGCGGCCGGCACGGTTGCGAGCGGCCCAATCTTCAGGGCGGCGGGGCCGGCGGTGTTCCTGGCAATGGTGCCGCTCGCCGCCGCCGGCCTTCTCTTCGCGCTGCTCGCAATGCGAAGCTTTCGGACTCAGCCCCAAAGCGCCGGCGACGGCGGGTGAACGATGCTGCCGTCGTAGTAGAGCCCGTTCTCGCGATCGCGGGCGAGGAGCAGCGGACCGTCGAGGTCGACGAAGCGGGCGCGCGGCGCAAGGAGCAGCGCCGGTGCCATGGCGAGCGAGGTCCCGACCATGCAGCCGATCATGAGCGCAAAGCCGCGCCGCTCGGCGTCACCGGCGAGCGCCAGCGCCTCGGTCAGGCCGCCGGTCTTGTCGAGCTTGACGTTGATCGCGTCATAGAGCCCGACAAGGCGGCCGAGGCCGTGACGGTCGTGCACGCTCTCGTCGGCGCAGAGCGGCACCGGCCGGGGACGCCCGCGCAGCGCCTCGTCCTTCGCGGCCGGAAGCGGCTGCTCGATCAAGGCGAAACCCGCCTCGGCGCAGGCCGCAAGATGCCGGTCGAGGGTGTCGCCGCTCCAGCCTTCGTTGGCATCGGCGATGAGGGTCGCGTCGGGCGCGGCGGCGCGGACGGCGGCGATCCGCTCGAGGTCGCCCTCCGGCGCGCCGAGCTTGATCTTGAGGATCGGCCGGGCGCTCGCCTTGCGGACGGCGTCTGCCATCACGGCGGGCTCGTCGAGGCTGATGGTGTAGGCGGTCGACACCGGCCGCAGGCGGTCGATGCCGGCGCTGACATGGGCCGGCACGCCGCTCAGCTTGGCGTCGAGGTCCCAGAGCGCGCAGTCGAGGGCGTTCCGGGCGGCGCCCGGCGGCATCGCCTCCTGGAGCGCGATGCGGTCGAGCCCGCCCTCGATCGCGCGCCGCTGCGCCTCGATCGCCGCAGCCACGCCTTCGACGGTCTCGCCGTAGCGGGCATAGGGCACGCATTCGCCGCGCCCGACGGCCTCCCCCTCGGCGATCGCGACCGTGACCACGACGGCCTCGGTGCGGGCGCCGCGGGCGATGATGAACCGGCCGGCGATCGGGAAGCGCTCGGTCTCGATCGTCAGCAGGCGCATTGCGGCCTCACCTTAACCATGCGGCTTAACATTCCTGGCCATCCCGTTAACCACGCCTCGACTTCGCCCGCTTCGAGGCGGTATCTACACGCCCGGGAAGGGACGGGGAACAGGACGCCTTGGCCACGAGCGACGTCGTCCGCGAACCGCAGCTGACGATCGACCAGATCGGCGACGAGCTGCGCGCGACGCTTGCCGGCCGCTGGACCGCCGATCAGGCGCCGGCAGTCGAGCGCTGCGTCGCCGATCTCCTCGCCGCCATCGGCGACGAGCGCCGCATCATCTTCGATCTCGCCTCGGTGGAACGGCTCGACACGCTCGGCGCCTGGGTGCTCGATCGGACGCGGCACGATCTCGGCGCCAGCGGCCATTCCGCCGACTTCGTCGGCGCGCGCTCCGAGCATCACATCCTTCTGAACGAGGTCGCCTATCGCGGCTTCCAGCCCAATCCCGTGGTGAAGCGCAGCTGGCTGATCGACTTCCTGTCCGAGGTCGGGCAGGCGGTGGTTGCAGCCGGCAAGGATTTCGCGGCCGGCATCAGCTTTCTCGGCGAGGTCGTCATCGCCATGGTGCGGGTCGCGACGCGGCCGCGGCGTTTCCGCGGGCCGTCGCTCGTGCACCACCTCGAGCTCATCGCCTTCCGCGGCGTGCCGATCATTGCGCTGATCTCGTTTCTCGTCGGCTGCATCGTCGCCCAGCAGGGCATCTTCCAGCTGCGGAAGTTCGGCGCGACGCCGTTCGTCGTCGACCTCGTCGGCATCCTGACGCTGCGCGAGGTCGGCGTGCTCCTCACCGCCATCATGGTCGCCGGCCGCTCGGGCTCGTCCTTCACCGCCGAGATCGGCTCGATGAAGATGCGCGAGGAGATCGACGCCCTGCGGGTGATGGGCCTCGACCCGATCGAGGTGCTGATCGTCCCGCGCCTTCTCGCGCTCATCATCGGCCTGCCGCTGCTCGCCTTCCTGTCCGACCTCGCGGCCCTCTACGGCGGCGGGCTCGTGGCCTGGATCTACGGCGACGTCAGCCCGGACGTGTACCTGTCCCGGCTGCGGGCCGCGATCTCGCTCAACACCTTCCTCGCCGGCATCATCAAGGCGCCGTTCATGGCGCTGATCATCGGGCTCATCGCCTCGATGGAGGGCCTGGCGGTCGAGGGCTCGGCCGAGTCGCTCGGGCGGCACGTCACCTCGTCGGTGGTGAAGGCGATCTTCATGGTGATCGTCGTCGACGGCGTCTTCGCCATGTTTTTCGCGGCGATCCGGTACTAGATGGACGCCATGCTCGACACCCGTCCGCGCCTCGGCTCCGATACGCAGCGCGAAGCCATCATCCGCGTCCGCGGCCTCGAGGTCGGCTTCGGCGAGCGCACGATCATGAAGGACCTCGACCTCGACGTTTACCGGGGCGAGATCCTCGGCTTCGTCGGCGCGTCCGGCACCGGCAAGTCGGTCCTGACCCGGGCGGTCCTCGGGCTGATCCCGAAGCGGGCCGGCACGATCGAGGTGTTCGGCGAGAACGTCGACGCGCTCTCCCCCGCCTCGCGCAAGGCGATCGAGCGCCGCTGGGGCGTGCTGTTCCAGTTCGGCGCGCTGTTCTCCTCGCTGACCGTGAAGGAGAACGTGCAGGTCCCGATGCGGGAGTACCTGCACCTTTCCGAGCGGCTCCTCGACGAGCTGGCGATGCTCAAGATCGAGATGGTCGGCCTCAAGCCCGACGCTGCGGAAAAGCTTCCCTCGGAGCTGTCGGGCGGCATGATCAAGCGCGCGGCGCTCGCCCGGGCCCTGGCGCTCGACCCCGAGATCCTGTTCCTCGACGAGCCGACCTCGGGCCTCGACCCGATCGGGGCCGGCGAATTCGATGACCTGATCGCCACACTTCAGCGAACTTTGGGCCTTACGGTGTTCATGGTAACCCATGATCTGGACAGTCTTCATACAGTATGCGACCGCATTGCCGCCCTGGGCGGCGGGCGCATCATCGCGGCGGGAACTATCGAGACGATGCTGGCTTCCGATCACCCCTGGCTCAAAGCTTATTTCCACGGCAAGCGGGCCCGCGCCGTGATGGCGAGCGAGGCCTGAGAGGCCGCCGCCGATGGAAACCCGCGCCAACTACGCCCTGATCGGCGTCTTCACGCTCGCCGTCATCGCGACCGCCTTCCTGTTCGTCTATTGGTTCTCCGGCGGCGACACCGGCGCCCGCCGGCAGCCGGTCCGGGTCGTGTTCTCCGGCTCGGTCTCGGGACTGTCGAAGGGCTCGATCGTGACCTTCAACGGCATCCGCAAGGGCGAGGTGACGAAGCTCGACCTCGAGGACACGAGCCGGGTCGTCGCCGAGATCGAGGTCGACCGCACGACGCCGATCCGCACCGACACCCGGGCGAAGCTCGAGCTCCAGGGCCTCACCGGAGTCGCGACGGTGGCGCTCATCGGCGGCGACGCCGGCGCGCCGCCGCTCGCGCCGCCGCCCGGGCAGCAGCTTCCGACGATTTTTGCCGATCGTTCCGACTTCCAGGACCTCATGGAGGCAGCGCGCACGATCGCCCGCCGGGCCGACGACGTGCTCGAGCGCATCGGCAAGGTCGTCGCCGACAACGAAGGCCCGCTCAACCGCACCCTCACCAATGTCGAGCGCTTCTCGCTGGCGCTGAGCAACAACGCGCCCGGCATCGACCGCTTCCTCGAGCAGGTCGGACAGGCGGCGGAACGCGTCGGGCCTCTCGCCGCAAAGCTCGAGTCGCTCACCGACGACGTCCAGAAGCTCGTGCGCGCGGTCGAGCCGCAGCGGGTCTCGCGCACGGTCGAGAACATCGAGGGCTTCACCGAGACGCTGGCGCAGAACCGGGAGAACGTCTCGAACACGCTGCGCGACGCGGCGCGGCTCGCCGGCCGTCTCAACGAGAGCGCCGACAAGCTCGATGCGACGCTCACCGACATCGGCGCGCTCGTTCGCGCCGTCGATGCGACCCGCATCAACCGCAGCTTCGACAACATCGAGAGCTTCACCGCGACGCTCAAGGACAACCGCCAGAACGTCGACCAGATCCTCAAGGACGCGGCGACGCTGACGGCCGGGCTCAACACCACGCGAGTGAAGGCCGACACCGCTCTCGACGACGTTTCCAAGCTCATGCGCGCCGTCGACACCGGCATGGTGAACCGCACGCTCGCCAATATCGAGGGCTTCTCGCTGACGCTCGCCGAGAACCGTCCGAACGTCGACGCGATCCTGCGCGACGTCGCCGGCATCACGCGCGCGCTCGATGTCGCGAAGATCAACCGCACCATCGACGGCGCCGAGCGCTTCGCGACGACGCTCGGCAATTCGAGCCCGGATGTCGACAAGATGATCAAGGAGGCGCGCTCCCTGGCCGAGAAGCTCAACAAGTCCGCCGACCGCATCGACGGCGTGCTCCTCGCCGCCGAGAAGTTCCTCGGCAGCGCCTCCGGCAAGGAGGGCGAGAGCATGTTCCACGAGGTCCGCGAGGCGGCGCGCTCGATCCGCTCGCTGGCGGACAATCTCGACAAGCGCACCGCCGACATCACGCTCGGCATCAACCGCTTCACCGGCTCGGGCCTGCGCGAGGTCGAGACGCTGACGGCGGAGGGCAAGCGCACGCTGAACGACGTCGGGCGCGCGGTGCGCAGCCTCGAGCGCAATCCACAGCAGCTTATCTTCGGCGGCAAGCCCAGCATTCCCGAGTACAGCGGCCGGCGCTAAGCTAAGCACAGATGGGTCCCCCCGCCTCCCTCCCCCTGCCGAAGCTCCGGTCGGGCGCTTTCAAGCGCCTCGCGCCGGCGGTCGTGCTCGCGCTCGCGGCGGCGGCCTGCGGCTCGGGTCCGGCGCCGACGACCTACGATCTGTCGGCGCCGCGGGCGGGAGCGCGGTTCGGCGGCGCCGTGAGCGGCCAGGTCGTCGTCTCCGAGCCGACCGCGATCCAGACCCTCGAGGCCGAGAAGATCATCGCCAAGGACCAGGCCGGGGCGGTCTCCTTCCTGGGCGGCGGGCAATGGGCCGACCGGCTGCCGCGCCTGATCCAGGCACGCCTCATCGAGACGTTCGAGAACTCGTCGAAGCTCAAAGCCGTGAGCCGGCCGGGCGAACGGGTGACGCCCGACTATCTCCTCAACACCGAGATCCGCGCCTTCCAGATCTCGTCGGCGACGGGCGAGGCGGTGGTCGAGCTCTCGGGCAGGCTGGTCCAGGACCGAACCGGGCGGATCGTCGCCGGACGCGTGTTCTCGGCGCGGGAGCCGGTCGCCAAGGTCGACGCCGCGAGCGCCGCGCAGGCGCTCGACGCGGCGCTGTCGCGGGTGCTGCTCGAGATGGTGCGCTGGGTCGGCTCCGGCCGCTGAGCGAATAAGCGCGGCCGGGCGGGCCGCGTCTCCTGTCCCCAAGCTCCCGGCTCAGTCGAAACGGCCGCTCGCGTGCGCCAGCATGGTGTAGACCTTGCCGGTCTCCGAGGTCAGATAGGTCCGCGCCAGCGTCCGGTCGCGATCGTTGCGGCCGACCTCCGCGATAAGGCGCTCGAACTCGCCGACATAGCGGTCGACGGTCTGCTTGAACGGCTGATCGCGCCGGTATTTGCGGCGGATCTCGTCGAAGGTCTGCTGGCCCTGGACCGTGTACAGGCCGCGGGTGAAGACGTTGCGCTCGCCGTGGCTGTAGCGGTCCCATAGATCCACGACCGCCTGGTGATCGATCATGCGCGCGATGTCGACCGAAATCGCGTCGAGCGAGTTCAGCGCCTCGGCGGGCGCGCGCTCGGGGGCTCCGGCCCGCGCCGCCGCATCCTCCGCCTCTTCGTCTTGCGAGGCCCGGGTCAAGAGGTTCGAGAGCCAGCCCTGCTCGCCCCCGGCGCGCGCTTCCGGCGCCGGCTCGGCGGCCCGCACCGGCGGACGCGGTGGCGACGGCGGCGGTGTTTCCCGCGCCGGCTCCGGCCGGCGCGTCTCGGGTGCCGGCGGCGGCGCTTCGGCGAGGCGCGGCGCAGGCGCAGGCGCCGGCCCTTGCGTCGGGCGCAGCTCCGCCGCGATGCCGGCTGCCGGCTCGTTGACGCGCCGCGGCGGCGCCGGGGGCGCGGCATCGACCGCGCGGCTCGAGCGCGAGACCAGGGCGGAGAGCTCGTTCAGCGCCTTGATCTGGTCGGCGACGACCCGGCGCATGTTGGCGGCGGCTTCCTCGGTCTCCTGCGGCAGCTCGATCGCGCCGCGGCGGACCTCGGCGCGGGTCGCCTCGAGCTCGTGCTGGATCTGTGCCGACATCGTGCGAAGCTCGCCCGCCGCGTCGCGGAAGCGCGCGGTCGCGGCGCCGAGCGCCTCGCCCATCTGGTTGATGACCTCCTCGTAAGCCTGGCGCAGCGACGCGGCCGTGCGGGCGCTCTCCTCGCCGGTGGTCGAGCGCACGCGCTCGAACTGCTCGCCGATGGCGCTCGTCGTCGCCTCGGCGCTGTTCGCCAGCACCGCGCCGATCTGGCGCGCCTTCGCCTCGGCGTTGCGGAGCGAGTCCTCGACGAGGCGCGTGAAAGCGGTCGTCACACCCTCGAGCTCGTTCGAGCGCTCGCCGATGCGGGCGAGCAAGCCCTCGAGCGCCTGCCGCCGCTCGCCGAGCGCCGCGCCCATGCGCGCCTCGACCTGCTCGAGCGTGCCTGTCGCTTCCGCGAGCGCCCGCAGTTGCTCGCGGGTGCTCTCGGCGAGCGAACGGCCGCGCTCGTCGAGCGACGCGACGAGATCGCCGGCCTGCTTCAGCGCCCCGTCGGTGACGCCGCGCAAGGCCTCGACCTGGCCCGCGACCTCGCCGGAGGCGCGACCGGTTCGGGCGGTCACCTCGGAGAGAATCGACTCGAGCTGATCGATGCGGCCGACAAGGCCCTCGTGCAGCGCGCCGAGATCGCCGCTGCCGTGCACGAGCACGTCGCGCAGCAGACCGCTCGCCTCCTGCAGCCGCCCGAGAACGCCGTTGAGATCGCCCTGGAGGCGCTCGTTCGTGCCGGCGAGCGTCGCGACCGTGCTGGCGGTACCTTCATCGACGGCACGCCGGAGCGCCTCCGTCGACTGGCCATAGAGCGTCGTGAGCTCGGCGATGCGCGCCTGCAGGCCGGTCAGGATCGCCGTCGAGCGTTCGTCGAGCGCTCGCGTCACCGTCTCGCCGACCGCGGCGACCTCCCGCGTGAGCGCGCCGCCGCGCTCGCCGATGGCGTCGACGAGCGCCGTCCCGCGACGGTCGAACAGGTCCCCGATCTCGACCACCCGCTCGCCGAGCGCGTTGACCATGGCGTTGCCGCGGTCGTCGAGGACGTTGTGGAAAGCCGCGGCGCGGCCCTCGAACAGCTGCTCGATCTCGGCGATCTGATGGCCCAGCGCCCCGGTGATGGCCTCGCCGCGCATCTCGAGCAGCCCGGCAGCGTTGCCGGTGCGATCGTCGAGGATGTGCGTGATCTCCTGGATGCGCTCGGCGAGCGACGTCGTGAGCGCCTGGCCGCGCAGGTCGAGCACCCGCGTCAGCGTCGCGGCGCGCTCGTCGACCAATCGCGAGAACTCGGACATGTTGCGGTTGAGGCTGCCGACGAGCGACTCGCCGCGCCCGTCGAGAAGCTGCTGGATCTCGCCGGTGCGGCTGTCGAGCAGCTGATGGAACGCGGCGCTGCCTTCGTCGAGCATCGATCCGAGCTCCGACACGCGCGCGCCGAGCGTCCCGACGATGCTCTCGGCGCTCGTGTCGAACAGGTGGTTGATCTCGGCGACGCGCTCGCCGAGGAGCGAGACGATGCGGTTGCCGCGATTGTCGAGGAGCTCGGCGAGCGAGGCGCCGCCGCGGTCGAACAGATCCGCCATCTCGGACATGCGGTTGCCGAGCGCGCCGAAGACGGAGCGGCCGCGATCCTCGAGCTGCGCCGCCATCGACGACGTGCCGTGGTCGATCAGCTCGGAGAGCCGGCGGCCGCGATCCTCGAAGACCTGCGCGAGCTCGTCGGTTCGGCCGGACAGGTTCGCGGCGATGTCGCGGCTGCGTTCATCGAACATCCGGGCGAACGCATCGGTATGGCCGGACAGCGCGCTCGTCACCTCGCGACTGCGCTCGTCGAAGAGGTTGACGAGGTCGCGGGCACGAGCGGTCAGGACCTCGTCCGTGGTCTGGCTGCGTTCGGCCAAAAGCTCGATGAGCTCGCTCGCGCGCGAGCCGAGCGTATCCCCGATCGAGCGCCCGCGCTCGTCGAGGGTGACGGCAACCCCTTCCAGGCGGCCGATGACGCGATCCTCGAAGCGCCCGACGCTGGCGTCGAGCGTCGACGCCGCCTCGCCGAAGCGGCCGCCGAGGCTGCGGTCGATTTCCTCGACCTTCGCGGAGAGAACTTCCGTCAGCTCGCGGGTCTTCGCCGTGATCGCCTGCCCGATCTCGTTGCCGCGCGCGTCGAGCGCCTTCGCGACCTCGCGACCGCCCTCCGCCATCACCCGGGCGAGCTCGCCGGTGCGCGCCACGAGCGCCTCGCCGAGGGCGCCTGCCCGCGCCCCGAGCACCTGGTCGACGCGCGAGACGATGGTGTCGAAGCTCGCCGAAATCTCGGAGGTCCGCTTGACCGAGCGCTCCTCGAGCGCCCCGAGCTGCGCCTCGACGATGCCGGCCGCCTCGCGGGCCCGCGACGTGACCGCGGCCGCGAGCGCCTGGCCGCGGTCGGTGACGATGCGATCCATCTCTTCGAGATGCGTGGTCACGTTCTGCGCCAAGGCGCCGATGTCGCCCGACAGGCGGTCGACGAGGACGCCGCTGCGGCTGACCGTCTCCTCGAGCGCGCCGAGGCGGTTGCCGAGCATGCCGTCGATCTCGCGGCCGCGGGTATCGAGCGAGCTCGCGAGAGCGTCGGCGGTCCGGGCGAGCGCCTCGTTGACGCGCGCCCCCTGGCTCGCGATCGCGAGCACGACGTCCTTGCCGGTGCCGGCGAGACGCCCGTGCGCCTCGCTGGTGTGGCTCGCGAGCGCTTCGGCGAGCTCGCGGCCGCGGGCGTCGAACGCCGCCTGGAAGCCTTCGGTCCGCGCGGCGAGCTCGTCGGTGACGAACCGGATGGTGCGATCGAGCGCGCCGGTGACGCTCGCGGTGCGGCTCTCGACGAGCGCGGTGACGCGCTCGCCGACATCGGCGAGGTTCGAATGCAGCGCCTCGCCGTGGACCGTGATGGTCTCGTTGAGCTTGAGGCTCGTTGCCTCGAGCCGCCGCGCGAGATCGTCGCCGCGGGTCGCGATGGTCTCGGCCGCCATGCGGGTGACGCTCTCGAGCTCGTCGCGAACCGAGCTCGCCCGCGTCACGAGCTGCTCGACGAGATCGCTGCCCGAGGAGGCGATCTGCGCGCGCAGCTCGCCGCTGCGCAGGACGATGACCTCGGTGATCCCGGCGCCGGTCGCGGCGAGCTGGTCGCGGACGGTCCCGCCCTGCGTCGCGAGCTCGTTGACGAGCTCCGCGCCGGTCGCGGCGATCTCATCGCGCAGCTCGCTGCCGTGAACGCGGATATGCTGGAGGATGCCGGTGCCGGCGCCGGCGATCTGCTCGTGCGCCTCGCGTCCGCGGGCCGCGATCTCGTTGGCGATCCCCGACCCGGTGCTCGCGATCTGCTGGCGCACCTCGTCGCCGCGGCTCCTGATCTCATCGGCGAGCGCGACGCCGGTGCCTGCCATCCGCTCATGCGCCTCGCGCCCGCGCTCGGCGATCTCGCCGGCGATGCCCGAGCCGGTGCTCGCGATCTCCTGCCGCACCGCGTCGCCGCGCATGCGGATCTCGTCGGCGGCGGCGGTGCCGGCCGAGGCGATCTGGTCCCGCAGCGCGGTGCCGCGCGTGAGCATGATCTCGGTGATGCGGGCGCCGACCTGGGCCATGCCGTCGCGCACGGCGGCGCCGCGACGGGCGAGCTCGTCGACGATCTGCGAGCCGGCGGCGGCGATCTCGTCCCGGGTGCCGCGGCCGCGGTCGACGATGTCGTCGGCGAGGCCGACGGCGGCGCCGGCGATCTCGTCGCGCGCCTCGTTGCCGCGCAGCTTGATCGCCTCGGCGACCTCGGTCCCGACCGCCAGGATGACGTCGCGGACCTTGCCGCCGCGGGCGGCGATCTCGCCCGAGAGGACGTGGGTCGCGTCGGTTAGGCGATCCCGCGCCTCGGCGCCGCGCAGGACGATCTCCTCGACGACGCCCGAGCCGGCGCCGGCGATCTCCTCGCGCAGGCCGCGCGCGCGCTGGATGAAATCATCGGCGATCGTGGCGCCGGTATTCGACATCCGGTCCGCGAGCTCGGTGCCCCGCGCGACGAAGCTCTCCTCGAGGCTCTGCGCCGTACGCTCGAAAGCCTGGCGCACCTCGCCGCCCTGCCGGGCAAGCGAATCGACCACTTCCGAGCCGGTTTGGGCGAGGATGCGCGTGACCTCGGCGGTGCGGTCGGCAAGCGTATGCGAGAGCAGCCCGCCGGTGCGCTCGAAGGCGGCGGTCACCTCCTGCGCCTTGCCCTCGAGCGAGGTCGTGAGCCGGACGCCGGCCTCGTCGATCTCGACCCTGATGCCGTCGCGCGTGCCGGCCAGGCGATCGATGATCTCGACGCCGCGATCGGCCATGTCCTCGACGAGGCGATCGCCCGCCCGGCCGAGCGCGACCGTCATCTGCGTGCCGCGCTCCTCGAGCGAACTCGTGACCCGCTCGCCGGCCGCGTTGACGGCCTCCGCGATGCGCTGTGCTGCCGTTTCGAGCTCGTGGGTGAGGTTCTGGTGCGAGCCGGTGATGGCGCCGCGCACCCGCTCGGCATTGTTGACGATCGACTCGCGCTGCGCGACCAGCTCGTCGACGAGCGTCCGGATGCGGATCTCGTTGTCGGAATAGGCCCGCTCGAGGGTCGAGATCTCGCCGCGCACCAGCGTCTCGAGCTCGCCGGCCCGGGCGAGCGCCCGCTCGATGCCGTCGCCGACCGCCGCGATCTCGCGCCGTATCACCTGCGACACCGAGGCGACGGCGTCGGTCGAGAAGCTTTCGGGTTGGACGAGGCGCACCGCCATCTCGCCGACGGCGCGGGCGACCTGCTTCATCTCCATCGAGCGCACCGCCAGCATGGCGGCGACATGGAACAGGACCAGCGGCGCGAAGAGCGCGACCGCGGCGACGAGAAGCTGCACCGGGCTCAGCGCCGGGATGAAAGCGTGAAAGCCACCCTCGATCTGCGTCGTCACGAACCCGGCGACCGCGCCGAGCCACAGCGCCGAGGCGAGCGTCGCCAGGACGTAGGGTCGGCGCGACGGCCGGCGCTGCAGCGCCTGCAGGATCGACCCGACGCTCTGGCGATCGTCGTTCGCGACGGCGGCGCGATCCGGGCTGACGATCTCGGCGGCCCGCGGCGGCGGCGGAGCGGCCGGTTCGGCGGCCGGTTCTGCGGCCGGGAGGACGATCCCCTCCCCTTCGAGCGGCCGCCGCGGCGCTTCGGAAAGCGGACGCGATTCGGCGACGTCCGGCAAGCGCGGCTCGCCTTCCTCCTCGCGCCTCGCCTGGCGCCCCGGCGTCGCATCGAGGCCCAGGGCTTCCTCGATCGCCGAGAGAGCCGCCTCGGTCGGGTCTTTGCGCTTGGGTTCCGTCGCCATTGATCCGCCTTCAGTGACGCAACAGGGCGGATGCGCACCGGGCCTGTCCGCGCTCGAGGGACGCCGCCCGGAACCGCAACAAAGATTGCGGAGCCGCCTCCACGCGCGCCGCGCCCCAAAAATTACCCGCCGTTTACCAAGATGAGTTTAGACGCCGCCCGCCAGCATGGAAACCCGAACCGCCCGCCTCTTTCGAACGTCGTTAACGGGTTCTTCACCATAGCGGTGGAAATCCTCCGCCCTTCCCGGCTCCGGGCGCGCTGGAAACGCTTCGGTCGGCCCCGGCTGGCACGATCCGCAATCTTTCGGGATCGAATCAGCATGAGCTCCGCCGCCGATCGACGCCTTCTCGACCTGACCCATCTGGCTCGTCAGACCTTCGGCGACCGGGCGCTCGAGCGCGAGGTGCTGGCGCTGTTCGAGCAGCAATGCGTCCGGCTCCTGCCCTTGATCGTCGCCGGCGAGGACCTGACCGAGCGGGCGGATGCCGCCCATACCCTGAAAGGGGCGGCGCGGGCGGTCGGGGCGTGGCGGATCGCCTCGCTCGCCGGGACGCTCGAGGAGGCGCTCGACGAGGGCCGGGCGGCCGAGACCCTGGCGCGGCTCGACGGCAAGCTCGAGAAGGCGATCGCCGAGACGCGGGCGGTTCTCGCCGAGCGCTGGCGCAACGCCGCCGCCTGAGCCGCGCGGCTTCAAGGCTCGCCAAGCCCGGCGCCTTGCTCTAAGGAGCGGTCCCGCTCAGG
>DAINQO010000076.1:11451-13707 GCA_036742625.1 Microvirga sp. | reverse complement strand
GGGAGGCGAAGGAGGCGCAGACGCGCGCCCGCCTCCAGGCCGGCGAGGTCGGACTGGACATCTACGGCATGCGCGAGAAGCTGGCCGAGAAGGGTCTCGTGTATCGCGCCGCCGACCCGGAGGGCTGACCGATGGCGGGCGAGCCAGGAGGTCATCCGGCCGGCGAGCGCCTCGTGCTCTGCACTGCCATCGGCCACTATCCGCACACGGCCGCGATGAGGGATGGCGCCGTCGCATCCGACCTCCTGGTCTTCGATTTCGTCGACGTCCCGACGATCCACCAAGCCTTCGCTCCGATGGTGCGCGAGCAGCGTTTCGACGTCAGCGAGATTGCGATTGCGACCTTTCTTCAGGCGAAGGCATACCGCAAGCCGCTCGTCCTCCTGCCCGTGGTGCTGGCCGCGCGCTTCCAGCAATCCGCCCTGCTGTGCCGGGCCGACGGCGACATCCGCGGCCCGGGCGACCTCGTCGGCCGTCGGGTCGGCGTTCGGGCCTATAGCCAGACGACCGGCGTGTGGCTGCGCGGCATCCTCGCCGACGAGCACGGCATACGGCCCGAAGCGGTGCGCTGGGTGACCTTCGAGGATGCGCATGTCGCCGAGTACCGCGACCCGCCCTTCGCCGAACGGGCGCCGGCCGGCAGCGATCTCGTGGCCATGCTCCGCGACGGCGAGCTCGATGCGGTCATCGTCGGGAATGAGGTGCCAGACGACCCGTCGCTACGGACGGTGTTCCCCGATCTTGAGGCCTCCGCCGAGGCGTTCCGGCGCAAGCACGGCTTCGTGCCGGTCAATCATCTCGTGGCTGTCAGGAGCGAGTTGGCGCGGAGCCGGCCGGATCTGATCCTCGAGCTGGCGCGCCTTTTCCGGCAAGCCAACATCGCCGCGCCGCACGCCGGCGACCGCGAGCGATATCGGATCGGGCGCTCGGCGCTTCAGCCTGCCGTCAGCCTCGTCCTGCGCTACACGGCCGAGCAGGGCCTGCTTCCGCGCCGCTTGGACATCGACGAGGTCTGGGAGGGATTGCCGGCGGGTCTCGAATAGGAAACGGTTTGAGGTTCTTCGCACGGCGGCGGTGAGCCTGGAGACGAGCGGGGGTGAGCATGACGGCGTTCGCGATCATTGGCTTTGGCGAGGTCGGCGGCATTTTCGCGCGCGACCTGCATGCGGCTGGCGTCTCGAGGCTCGTCGCCTACGACACCGCCGAGGCGGCCTGCGTCCGCGCCGCCGCCTGCGGTTACGTCGAGGTCCGGAACACCGCGGCCGGGGCGGCGGCCTGCGCCGACGTGGTGTTCGTCTCGGTGACGGCGGGCTCGACCGTCGAGGCGGCTGCCTCGCTGTCGGGCGGGCTTGGGCAGGCGCCGTTCGTCGTCGATGTGAACTCGGTCTCGCCGACCACGAAGCAGGAAGCCGCCCGGATCGTCGGGCAGGCCGGCGGCCGGTATGTGGAGGCCGCGGTGATGACCGGCGTGCCGCCACGGGGCTTGCGCTCGCCCATGCTGCTCGGCGGTCCGAGCGCGACGGCCTTCGCCGAGCTCGCGGCGCGGTACGATATGCGCGTCAGGGTCTTTTCCGAACGGGTCGGGGATGCGTCCGCGGTGAAGATGTGCCGCAGCATCATGATCAAGGGCCTCGAGGCCCTCACGACCGAATGCATGCTGTCGGCGCGCCACTATGGGGTCGAAGACGAGGTGCTGCGCTCCTTGGCGGATATGCTGCCGCACGACGACTGGCCGGGGCTCGCGCGCTACGTCATGAGCCGCGCGCTTCTGCATGGGCGGCGGCGAGCCGAGGAGATGCGGGAAGTAGCCCGAACGGTCGAGCAGGCAGGGGTCGAACCGCTGCTCAGCGAAGCCATCGCCGAACGCCAGGACTGGGCTGCCGCGCAAGGCAGGCGGCTCTCGCCGGAAGAGCTCGCCGCTCCCGATCTGGGCTCACTCCTGGACGCACTTTGCGGCCTTGAGCGCACCGTCCGTCAAGCGCCGCAGGCCCAAGATCGACTCGCTGTCCATCATCCGATCTGACGCGGAACCCGCTGCGGGGCCTCAGACTCCTCCCCTTCGCGCCGCCCGCCACAGCAGCCACTGCCTCTTCCATTGCGGCAGATCGACCACGGTCCGGAACGGGTCGTAGCCGCGCCCCTCCATCCGCCTGAGGTACGGCTCGACCAGGGCGACCGGCAGGAACGCCGGGACGATCTCGGGCGGCACGGTGGCGCGCAGCGCGCGCGCCCGGCGGAGGTGATCGCGGGCGATGG
>DAINQO010000076.1:0-11351 GCA_036742625.1 Microvirga sp. | reverse complement strand
GGCGGCACGGTGGCGCGCAGCGCGCGCGCCCGGCGGAGGTGATCGCGGGCGATGGCGCGCAGCTCGGCGAGAGCCGCCGCAAGCCCGGGGCGGGCATGCCCGGCGACGATGTCCTCGCGTGTGACGCCGTGGCGCGCGAAGACCTGCATCGGCAGGAACACCTGGCCGCGCCGGGCATGCCACGGCAAGGCGCGCAGCAGCCCGGCGAGGGCGTGGGCGACGCCGGCATGGCCGGCGGCGTCGGCGGCGCCGGGGTCGCCGCCGTCGTTGAGGATCAGGCTCGAGAGGCGGATCACGGCCGAGGAGGTCTCGCCGGCATAGCCCTCGAAATCGCCGAGCGTCGGCATCGGGTCGTCGTAGAGGTCGAAGGCGCGGGCGTCGACGAGGTCGACGAGGGCCTGCCGGGGCAGCCGGTAGCGCACGATCGCGTCGTCGAGGGCGGCGGCGACGGGATTGCCGCGGACGTTGCCGCGCGCCTCGCCCTGCAGCGTGTCGCGCCACCATTGCAGCCGGATCTCGCCGAGGGCGGGTTCGGAGATGCTGTCGCGGATGCGCGCGATCTCGAGGCTGAAGGCGTAGAGCGCGAACAGGAACGGGCGCTTGCCGCCCGGCGCGAACAGGGCGGCGAAGAAGCGGTCCGGGTCGCCGGCCCGCACGAGCGCTTCGCAGTGGGCGAAGGACCATGAGGGATCGTCCGACGCGGCTTGCGGCGCGCTCACGGCACCGCCACGAGCGCTGCTGCGACCTTGCGGTTTTCGGCGAGGAGGATGTTGTAGGTGCGGGCCGCGGCGCCGGTCTGCATCGCGTCGACGCCGATGCCGGCGTCCTTGAGGCGCCAGCGCAGCGCGTCCGGCAGCGGCGCCGGGTTGAGCCCGGTGCCGATGAGGAGCACGTCGATTGCGGCGGCCTCGGCGATGACCGGCGCGAAGGCGTCGACCGAAAACTCTGCCGCCGATGCCGGCTCCCAGGCATGAACGCCGGAAGGCAGCGCCAGGATCGAGCCCCGGTGCGACATCGCGGCGAAGCGGAAGCCGCCGGCGCCGTAGCTCTCGATCGGATGCCGGCCCGGGACGAAGCCCTCGTAGATCCGGCCGGTCAAGATCCTACTCCGCCGGCTGCGGCACCCGCTGGTCCCGTGCCGGCGCCTCCGCCCGGCCGATCGCGCCGATGTAGATCAGCACCGGCGAGGAGATGAAGATCGCCGAATAGGTGCAGACGACGACACCGAAGAGCATCACCAGGGCAAAGCCCTCGATCGCCGAGCCGCCGAAGAGCACGAGCGCGAGGAGCGACAGGAACGCGGTCGTCGCGGTCATCACCGTGCGCGACATCGTCGAGTTGATCGACAGGTCGAGGAGTTCCTCGGCCGGCATCGCCTTATAGCGGCGCAAGAGCTCGCGCGTGCGGTCGAAGACCACGACGGTCTCGTTCAGCGAATAGCCGACGATGGTCAGGATCGCCGCGATCGAGGTCATGTTGAACTCGATCTGGGTGACGACGAAGAAGCCGATCGTCAGCACGATGTCGTGCAGCGTGCCGACAATCGCCCCCATGGCGAGCTCGCGCTCGAAGCGGAACCACAGATAAAGCAGGACCGCGAGCACCGAGAGGATGACGCCGATGGTGCCGGACTGCACGAGCTCGCCCGAGACGCGGGGACCGACGGTCTCGACGCGGCGGAACTCGTACTCGCGCTCGAAGGCGTCGCGCGCCTTCTGCACGACCGCGCTCTGCGCCGCCTCGCCGCCGGACTGGAGCGGGAAGCGCAGCGACAGACCGCCCTGATTGCCGAACTCCTGCACCTCGGCCTCGCCGAAATGGAAGGCATTCGCGGTCGTGCGCACCGCGTGCACGTCGGCCTTGCCGGAGCGCGCCTGCAGCTCGATCAGGGTGCCGCCCTTGAAGTCGATGCCGAAGTTCAGCCCGACCGTCAGGAACAGCGCGATCGTCAGGAGCGACATGGCGGCTGAGAACGGGAAGCTCACGCGCCGGAAGCGCATGAAGCTGAACCGGGTGTCGTCGGGCCAGAGGCGAAGGAGACGCACGTCAGGAAGCTCCCATCAGAACGGCAGCGCCTTCGGCCGCGCGTAGTGGTACCACAGCGCGATCATCATGCGCGTCAGGGTCACGGCGGTGATGACGGTCGTCAGGATGCCGAGGATGAAGACGACGGCGAAGCCGCGCACCGGTCCCGATCCCATGAAGAACAGGATGACGGCGGCGATCGCCATGGTCGAGTTCGAGTCGATGATGGTCGCGAAGGCCCGGTCGAAGCCGGCCTGGATGGCGGAGACGATCGAACGCCCGGCATGCACCTCTTCGCGGATGCGCTCGTAGATCAGGACGTTCGAGTCGACCGCGGTGCCGATCGTCAGCACGATGCCGGCGATGCCGGGCAGCGTCAGCGTCGCCTGGAGGACCGACATCAGCCCGAAGATGAGGCCGACATGGACGAGAAGCGCGATGTTGGCGAAGAAGCCGAACAGGCCGTAGGTCGCGAACATGAAGATCACGACGAAGACGGTCGCGACGTAGGTCGCGTGCTTGCCGGCCTCAATCGAATCCTTTCCGAGGCCCGGACCGACGGTGCGCTCCTCGACGATGGTGAGCTTCGCCGGCAGCGCGCCGGCCCGCAGCAGCACCGAAAGGTCGTTCGCCTGCTGCACCGTGAAGCGGCCGGAGATCTGCCCCGATCCGCCGGTGATCGGCGACAGGATCCGCGGCGCCGAGATCACCTGGTTGTCGAGCACGATCGCGAGCAGCCGCCCGACGTTCTCGGAGGTCGTCTGGCCGAAGCGCTGGGCGCCGCGGATGTTGAACTTGAAGTTGACGACCGGCTCGCCGGTGCGGTTGTCGAAGCCCGGCTGGGCGTCGGTGAGGTCGCCGCCCTCGACGATGACGCGGCGCTCGATCGCCTGCGTCTGGCCCGGCGTCTCCTTCGACGGCAGCAGGTCGACGTCGGTGGCGCCGGGCTCCGCCACCATGCGGAACTCGAGCTTCGCGGTCTGGCCGAGGATCTCCTTCAGCCGCTGCGGGTCCTGGAGGCCCGGAACCTGCACCAGGATGCGGTCGGCGCCCTGGCGCTGGATGTTCGGCTCGGTCGTGCCGAGCGCGTCGACGCGCCGGCGCAGGACCTCGATCGCCTGATCGACGGCGCGGCGCACCCGGTCGTTGAGCCCCTGCTCGGTCAGCGTGAGCTGGAACAGCCCGTCCGGGCTCTCGGCGATATCGACGTTGCGCGCCCCGGTCTGGCCGAGGATGACGTTCGAGATCGGCTGCGACAGCTCGCGCAGCTTCGGCGCGATGCGGGCCCGCTCGTTCGGGTCGGGGATGCGCAGCTGGACGCCGCGCTGGGTCACCTGGATGCCGCCCTCGACCGAGGCGCGGTTGTCGCGCAGCACGCGGCGCACGTCGTCGCGAAGCTGGTTGACGAGCCCGGTCCGCCCGCGGACGAGGTCGGCGACGTCGACCTCGAGCAGGACGTGCGACCCGCCCTGGAGGTCGAGGCCGAGCACGATCGCCCGGGTCGGCACCATCCAGCCCGGCACCCAGGACGGGATCGATTGGACGAAGCCCTGCCGCTGCTGCGGCGTGAACAGGCTCGGCACCGCGAGCAGCAGCCCGATGACGATGAAGCCGATGGTCGCGACGATCTTGCTCGTCGAAAAACGCAGCATGGGTCCAAACCTTCGCCGGCGCGCGAGCCGCTCAGATGGGGGTCGCGTCAGCCGTTGTCACTGCCGCCGTCCGCTTCAGGACTTGACCGGCTCGCCCCGGGTGCGGACTTCCGAGATCATCGTGCGCACGAGCTTGACCCTGACCCCGTCGGCGATCTCGACCTCGATCTCGGGATCGTCCGTTGCCTTCGTGACCTTGCCGACGATCCCGCCGGTGGTCACGATGGTATCGCCCCGCCGCACGTTCCTGACCAGCTCCTGATGCTCCTTCACCCGCCGCTGCTGCGGCCGGATGATCAGGAAGTACATAATGACGAAGATGAGAAGGAAGGGAACGAGCTGCAGGACGAGGTCCCCGCTGCCGCCGCCACCGAGCCCCTGCGCGAATGCGGGCGTGATCACCAAAAGCTCCATGCGATGGCGGCGCGCACGCCCTTTCCGAGCCGAACGCGCCGCCGTGAAGGTCCGATGAGGCGCGAACTATAGCATGGACCCCCCGAAATCAATTCCGGCCGCGGCGCGCCCGCGGCGCACACCCTCTGTCAAGATTCATCCTGTTAGGTAGGGACCTGTTCACCCTTAGGGCCGGCCATGCAGCTCTCGCCGCCGCTCAATGACCGCGAGGCCCCGCGCGAGGCGGTCGACGCCGCCTCGTTCGTGCTGTCGCTGCGCGCCCGCGGCATCCGCGACACCGCCGTGCTCGGGGCGATGGAGCGGGTCCGGCGCGACCTCTTCGCGCCGCGGCGCTTCGCCGACCTCGCCCGCACCGACGTCTCGCTGCCGCTCGCCTGCGGCCAGACCATGACGGCGCCTTCGACCGTCGCGACGATGCTCGTGGCGCTCGCCGCCGAGCCCGGGCAAACGGTGCTCGAGATCGGCACCGGCTCCGGCTACGTCACCGCGCTCCTCGCCCGGATCGGCTGCCGCGTGACCACGGTCGAGCGCTACGAGGCGCTCGCCGAGGAGGCGCAGATCCGGCTCGGCATCGCCGGGCTCGAGGCGGCGATCCAAATGGGCGTCGGCGACGGGCTCGCGCTCGACACAGGCGAGCAGCGCTTCCAGCGCATTCTCGTCAACGGCGCGGTGCCGGCGATCCCGAATGCCGTCGCCGCGCTCCTCGCCCCGGGCGGCCGCCTCGTCGGCGGCCTCGCCATCGACGGCTTTCCGCGGCTGATCCGGATCGACCGCGCCGCCGACGGCGCGCTCGCCCAGGCGCTCGGCGGTCCGCTGCGGCTCGCGACGCTCCTCGCGACGCGGGCAGGCGCCGGCGCGGCGCTCGCCGCCTGAAAAAGCGCGCCCCGAGCTCTTCGGGGCAACGGTTGCTTAACCTGAACGCGCTTTTAATGCGGCTTCGGTGGGTTTCGTGTGTGGTGGGGTGTTCGATGCGTAACTTTCGCACGCTGTCGCGGTTCGCGCTGATCGGCGTCGTCGGCGGTCTTTCCGGCGCCTGCTCCGAAACGGCCCGGCTCAACCCCTTTCCCGACCTCTTCGGCTCGAGCGCGCGGACGTCAAGCGAGCCGCCGATGACCGGCAGCGTCAGCCGCGACAACAGCGGTTCCGTCCAGAGCCGGCCGCTGGCGCCGCCGGCCGCCGTGTCGCAGCCCGCCGCCGCCCCGGCCTACAATCGCCCGGCCGCGGCCGCCCCCGCCCCGAAGGCGGTGCCGGCGGCGCCACCCCCGGTCGCCACCGGTCCCGGCGGCTGGACGGCGCAGGGCGGAACCGCCGTTTCGGTCAAGCCCGGCGAGAGCCTCAACACGCTGGCGAGCCGCTACAATGTGCCGCCGGCCGCGATCCTGTCGGCGAACAACCTCAAGAACGCGGCGCAGGTCGCGCCCGGCAAGCGGATCGTCATTCCGGTCTACAGCGTCGGCGCGGCCGCTCCGGCGCGTCCCGCCGCCGCGAAGGCGGCGGAGCCGAAGCCGCAGCTCGTCCAGGGCCCGAAAGGGCAGGCGAAGCCGGCCGAGCCGCAGAAGCAGGCCGCGAAACCAGCCGAACCGCAGAAGCAGGCCGCAAAGCCGGAGCCGCAGAAGCAGGCCGCGAAGCCCGAGCCGCAGAAGCAGGTCGCGCAGAAGGCCGCGCCGCAGGCGATCCAGCCGGGCCAGAAGGAGACGGCGAAGGCCGAGACCCAGGTGCCGAAGGGCGAGATCGCGCAGACCGGCAGCATCGCCCCGCAAGCCGCGGCGCCCGCTCCCGCCCCGGCGATCGGCTTCCGCTGGCCGGCGAAGGGCCGGGTCATCGCCGGCTTCGGCGGCACGAGCGCGAACGAGGGCATCAACATCGCCCTGCCCGAGGGCACGCCGGTCAAGGCCGCCGAGGACGGCACCGTCGCCTACGCGGGCTCTGACGTAAAGGGCTACGGCAAGCTCGTCCTCATCCGGCACGACAACGGCTACGTCTCGGCCTACGCTCATAACGGCGAGATCGCCGTGAAGCACGGCGAGAAGGTAAAGCGCGGCCAGGCGATCGCGAAGTCGGGCCAGAGCGGCAACGTGACCTCGCCGCAGCTGCATTTCGAGATCCGCAAGGGCGCCCAGCCGGTCGACCCGATGCCGCATCTCCAGGGCGGGTAGAAAACCCCCCTTCTCCCGAACGGGTCCCGTTCGGGAGAGGTCTACGACAGCCTCGTCCCAAGCCTTCCGGCCAGATCCTGGATGAACTGCCAGGCGGTGCGCCCCGAGCGCGA
Organism: Microvirga sp.; assembly: GCA_036742625.1. Classification (GTDB taxonomy): domain Bacteria; phylum Pseudomonadota; class Alphaproteobacteria; order Rhizobiales; family Beijerinckiaceae; genus JAJKJG01. The sequence continues at coordinate 4,991 of DAINQO010000076.1, read as the reverse complement.
GCCGCGGGTCGTCGCCCATTCCAACGCCTCGGCGCGGACCGCCTCGCGGTCGCAGACGAGGGCGAAGTGGTCGGCGTAGCCGAACACCATGTCGAGGTATTCGTCCTGGCTGCAGCGGTGGAAGCCGAGCCAGAGCCCGAAGCGGTCCGACAGCGACACCTTCTCCTCGACCGCCTCCCCCGGATTGATCGCGGTCGAGCGCTCGTTCTCCATCATCTCCCGCGGCAGAAGGTGGCGCCGGTTCGAGGTGGCGTAGAAGATGACGTTGTCGGGCCGCCCCTCGATGCCGCCCTCGAGCACCGCCTTCAGCGACTTGTAGGAGGTGTCGTCGGCGTCGAAGGAGAGGTCGTCGCAGAAGACGAGGAAGCGGTGCGGGTCGGGGCGGAGCAGCGCCATCAGCTCCGGCAGGGTCTCGATGTCCTCGCGGTGGATCTCGACGAGCTTGAGGGCAAGGCCCTGGTTTCCGGCGCCGGCCCGTGCCTTGTTGATCTCCGCGTGCACGGCCTTGACGAGCGACGACTTGCCCATGCCGCGGGCGCCCCACAGGAGCGCGTTGTTCGCCGGCAGCCCGTGCGCGAAGCGCTCGGTGTTCTCGAACAGGAGGTCGCGCACCCGGTCGATGCCGCGCAGGAGCGCCATCTCGACCCGGCTCACCTTCGCGACGGCGGTGAGCGCGAGCCCGTCGGCGCGCCACACGAAGGCGTCGGCGGCCGCGAAGTCCGGCGCTTGTGTTGCCGGCGGGGCGGCGCGCTCGAGCGCCTCGGCGATCCGGGTCAGGACGGCGAGCATCTCCGGCTCCGCGCCGGACGAGGCGGAGGACGACGCCGCGGAAGCGGCGAGACGGATCTGGTCGGCCCTGGACATCTGGTTCGCGTCTGGAGTGGACGGTCGCGGCTCCCTTAGCCCGGAGCGCCGGCGCGGTCTACGCGCGACCGCTTCCGGACCCTTCGCTTCACCGGGGCGCGCGCTATGCTGGCCTTCAGCCCAGGCCTTGCCAGGGCCATGTGCGCGGGCGAGACGGAAGCTGTGATGGATGGTACGTACGCAACGAGCCTGCTGAGCGCGGTGACGGAGGCGGGCCTCGCGGGCGCCGGCGAGCCCGAGCTCCTGCGCATGTTCTGTGTCGGGCTCAACGCCGAGCGCGTGCCGGTCGCCCGCGCCATGGTGATGATCGACACCCTGCATCCCGTCCACGAGGGCCACGTCTTCCGCTGGCAGCGCGGCGAGAACGAGGTCAAGCCGGGCACCGAATACGGCCGCATCAGCGAGGGCGGCGACGCCGCCGAGAAGTGGAGCCGCAGCACCTTCCGCCACCTCCTCGACACCGGCGGCTCGATGCTGCGGCGCCGGATCGGACCCGACATCGCGGCGGACTTCCCGATCCTCGACGATCTGCGCGCCGAGGGCCAGACCGACTACCTGGCGCTGATCCACCGCTTCGCGGACGTCATCGGCGAGATGGACGGCGTCTACTCGTCCTTCGCGACCGACGCGCCCGGCGGCTTCACGCCGGCGCAGCTGTCGGCGCTGAGGGCGCTTGCCCCCTCGCTGGCGCTGGCGATGAAATCCGCGGCGCTGGCGCGCATCGCCAAGACGCTGGTCGAGACCTATCTCGGCCGCGACGCCGGCCGGCGCGTGCTCGGCGGCCGCATCGTCCGCGGCGTCGCCGAGCGGATCGACGCGGTCGTCTGGTACAGCGACCTGCGCGGCTTCACCCGCATCACCGAGGCGGCGGCGCCCGGCGAGATCATCCCGTTCCTCAACGACTATGCGGACGCGATCATCTCCTCCGTCCACGAGGCCGGCGGCGACGTCTTGAAGCTGATCGGCGACGGCACGCTCGCGATCTTCCAGGCCGACGATCCGGGCGAGGCCTGCCGCTGCGCGCTGCACGCCGAAGCCTTGATGCGGGCCCGCATCGCCGCCCTGAACCGCGAGCGCGCCGCCCGCGCGCTGCCGCTGACCGAAACCTATCTCGGCCTCCACATCGGCGAGGTGTTCTACGGCAACATCGGCAGCCAGGACCGGCTCGACTTCACGGTCGTCGGCCCGACCGTCAACGAGGCGAGCCGGATCGTCGGCCTGTGCCGCTCGGTCGACCGCAATGTCCTGACCTCGTCTGCCTTCGCCGAGGCCGCCGTCGCAGACGACCGGTCGCGTCTCGTATCCGTCGGCCGCTACGCGCTGAAAGGCGTCGCCCGCGCCCAGGAGCTGTTCACGCTCGAGCACGCGCCGCCGTGATGCCGCCGCACGATCAGCCGTCATCGAGGAGCCCGTGCCGGCGGTGCCAGTCCTCAAGCGAGTCCTGCGGATAATCGTCGTAGCGCCGCTCCGTCCGGCGCGCGTCGATGCGGACCCAGCCGGCCTTCGATCCGAGCATGATGTGCTCGCATTCGGGCGGCGCCAGTAGCGGCGTGTCGATCGTGCTCGCGAAGGGGTGGACGAGGTCGGGCCAGCGCCGATCCGACACCCACAGGGCCGAGCCGCAGCGGGCGCAGAAGCGGCGTTCGGCCGGGCTCTCCTCGCCGTCGATCCTGGCGTGGAACACTGATACGGCGTCCTCGCCCTCGACTCGCAGGGTGCCGGCCTTGGCGCCGAGATTGACGGCGTAGCCGCCCCCGCCCGCGGTCTTGCGGCAGACCGAGCAGTAGCAGCGCAGATACGGCACCGGCGCATAGGCCTCGACCGAGAAGCGCACCGCGCCGCAATGGCAGGATCCTTCGAGCAGCATGGCTCCCTCCTCGGGCTTTACGCGAGCAGCGGCTGCCGCCTCCGCTCACGCGGCTCTCTCGACCTCCTCCCGACCCGGCTGGTCGCCGAGCGGCACGGCGAAGGACGCCCGCAACCCGTCGGCGCGGAAGTCGAGCGCGACGCGGCCGGCAAGCTCCGACTCGATCAGACGCTTGATCAGCCGCGAGCCGAAGCCCTGGCCGAGCGGTTGCGCGACGACCGGGCCGCCGCTCTCGAGCCACTCGATGTCGAGCGTCGTCTGCGTGTCGGCCGGGCGTAGGCGCCAGCGCACCGTCACCGCGCCGGTCTTCGCTGAAAGGGCGCCGTGCTTTGCCGAGTTCGTGGTCATCTCGTGCAGCGTCATGCCGAGCGCCACGGCGGTGCGGGGCGGGAGCGCGATGTCCTCGCCTTCGAGCGCGTAGCGGCCGCCGGACTGGTCCTGGTACGGCTCGAGCTCGGCGCGGATGATCTCGACGAGCTGCGCGCTGTGCCATCCGGCCTCGTTGAGCAGGTTATGGGTCCGCGACAGCGCCAGGAGCCGGGCCTGGAACTGCTCGCGGGCGAGCTCGAGCGGCTTGCCCGGCTGCAGCGTCTGCCAGGCGAGCGACTGGACCGTCGTCAGGGTGTTCTTCACGCGGTGATTGAGCTCGTGCAGGAGAAGCTGCTGGCGCTCCTCGGAGCGCTTGCGCTCGGAGATGTCCTCGATGACGCGCACGGCGTACTGGAATTCGCCCGAGGGGCCGCGCACCGCGGTGCTCGAGATGCGCGCCCAGCCGACGCTGCCGTCGGTTCGCACATGCGGCTTCTCGAGCGTGTAGACGTCGAGCTCGCCCTTCGCCTGGCGCTCGAACAGCTCGAGATCCCTGGCCATGAAGTCGGGCCGCGTCGCATGCGCGAAATGGCGGCCGATCAGTTCCTCGCGGGAATGGCCGGTGAGCCGGCACTGGGCTTCGTTGACGCGCAGGAAGCGGCCGTCGCGATCGACCTCGACGATGCCGACGGCGGCGTTCTCGGCCGTCGCGCGGAGCCGGCCCTCGCTGGCCCGCAAGGCCGCCTCGCGGGCGGCAAGCTCTTGGTGCGCGGCCGCCATCGCGGCCGAGACGAGGTCGGGCTCCCTGACGCCGCTCGCGAAGGCGTGCACCGGCTGCCCGCGGCCGAGCGCGCGGGCCTCGCGGGCCAGCCGCTGGATCGGCCGTGCGATGCGCCGTCCGAACCAGAAGGCGAGCAGGAACGAGATCGCGAGGAGGACCGCGGCGAGCGCCGCGATGAGCCAGAGCGAGCGCCACAGCGGCGCCTGGACGACGCGCTCCGGCACGCCGACGAAGGCGCGCCAGCCCGAGAGCTTCGATTGCGCGAAGGCGCCGAGCACCGGCTCGCCCTCGAGGCTGATCCCGCGCCAGGCGCGGTTCTCGCGCGCCTCGGCGGCGCCGAAGCCCTCGGCCGGCACGATGCCGAGATACTGCGCGTGACGCTGCGAGCGGGCGATGACGCGGCTGTTGCGGTCGAGCACGGTCGCCGTCCAGGCCGTCGGCAGGTTCTGCTCGCCGATGATGCCGGCGATGTGGGCCGGCTCGAACGCCACCGACAGGACATGCGTGACGCTCTCGTCGGCGAGCACCGGGACGCGCACGCTCAGCACCGGCCGGTTCGCGGTCGCCCCGGTGAAGAGGTCCTGCACGAAGGGCAGCCGGGTGTCGATCACCTCCTTGTCGGCATCGGGGTCGGCGCCCTTGGGCAGCGGCGTGCCCCAGGGGACGCGGGTGTTGACGAGCTGCTGGCCGGTGAGGTCGCGGACGACGATGGCATAGTTCTGCGGATGCGGCAGCGCCCTGATGATCTCGGCCGCCCGGCGCTGGACGCGCTCGAAGTTCCCGGCCCGGAGCGCCGCGGAGCTTGCGAGCGCCAGGCCCGCCGCCTGCAGGCCGGCGAGCTCGCGGTCGACGGCGGCGATGATCTGCTGCGCCGCGGCGCGGGCCTTTTCCTCGTTCTGCACCTCCTCGGCCCGGGCGAACTGCCAGACGAGGACGACGGCGAGCAGAAGCACCGGCACCAGGAGCGCCGCGCCATAGGCCATCAGGTACTGGCGAAGCGAACGATCGCGCTGTCCCATCATCGCCTCGAGCGGCGCACCCTCCCCGCGACGCTGGACGGTGGAACGGGACACGAACGCCGTCAATCGCCGCCTCCGTCTTGGCTGTGCGCGCGCCGGCGTTCCCGCGGCCGAGGCGGCCCGGGGGGTGCGGCAGGCGGCGCGTCCCTCG
>DAINQO010000075.1:0-13828 GCA_036742625.1 Microvirga sp. | reverse complement strand
CGCGCGGCGCCGGGCGCACTGCGGGCGCGACAGCCGGCTGGACCGCGGTCGGCATCGGCGAAACTCCAGGAACGATCCCGGGTGACGCTACGGCAGCGGCGTTAAGCGCGGCTTACGGCTCTGCGCTCCTCGAGCGCCATGACTTCTCGTCTAGTCGTCATCCCGCTCCAGCTCTTTGTTTGAGCATGATCTTTTCCGAAAACCGGGAGCCACTTTTCGGGATCATGCTTAGCCGAGCCCGAACCACAGCGTCGCGATGCCGAGGAAGGAGAAGAAGCCGACGATGTCGGTCACCGTGGTCACGAACGGCCCCGACGAGACCGCCGGGTCGACGCCGAGCCGGTCGAGCGCGAGCGGGATGAGGATGCCGCCGAGCGCGGCTGCCGTCAGCACGGTCACGATCGCCAGCCCGATCACGGCGGCGATGTCCGTGGTGCGGAACCAGGTGCCGGCGATGAGCCCGAGGATCACCGCGAACAGCACCCCGTTGACGACGCCGACGGTCAGCTCGCGGCGGACGATGCGCCAGGCGTTCGCGGGCCCGAGATCGCGGGTCGCGAGCGCGCGCACCGCGACCGTCATCGTCTGGGTGCCGGCGTTGCCGCCCATCGAGGCGACGATCGGCATCAGGATCGCGAGCGCCACCATCTTCTCGATCGAGCCCTCGAAGAGGCGGATGACGCTCGAGGCGATGAGCGCCGTCAGCATGTTGGCGAAGAGCCAGGGGAAGCGGCTGCGGGCGGTGTCGAGCACCCGGTCGGAGATCTCCTCGCCGGGCTTGACGCCGCCGAGCGCCTTGATGTCGGCGTCGGCCTCCTCCTCGATGACGTCGACGATGTCGTCGATCATCAGCGTCCCGACGAGGCGGTTGCCCTCGTCGACGACGGCCGCCGAGACGAGGTTGTAGCGCTCGAACATGCGCGCCACCTCCTCCTGCGGCTCGGTCGCCTCGACCCGGTCCGGGTCGTCGGTCATGATCTGCGACACGACGACCGGGCGCTTCGAGCGCAGCAGCCGGTCGAGCGGCACCGAGCCGAGGAGGCGCACGCCGGGGTCGACGACGAAGATCTCGTAGAAGGTCTCGGGCAGGTCCGGCGTCTCGCGCATGTGGTCGATCGTCTGCCCGACCGTCCAGAACGGCGGCACGGCGATGAACTCGGTCTGCATCAGCCGGCCGGCCGAGTCCTCCGGATAGTCGAGCGAGCGCTGCAGGGCGACGCGCTCGATCGCCGGCAGCTGGTCGAGGACCTCGGCTTGGTCCTCCTCGTCGAGACTCTCGAGGATCGTGACGGCGTCGTCCGAGTCGAGGTCGCGCACGCCCTCGGCGACGGTCGCGGGCTCGAGCTCCTCGAGGATTTCCTCGCGGACGGCCTCGTCGACCTCGGTGAGCGCAGTGAAATCGAAGTCGCGGCCGAGGAGCTCGATGAGGCGCGGGCGGTGCTCGGGCTCGAGCGCCTCGAGCACGTCGCCGAAATCGGCCTCGTGCAGGTCTTCGGTGAGCGCCCGCACGCGCTCGCCGTCGCCGGCCTCGATCGCCGTCGCGAGCGCCGTCACGAAGCGCTGGTCGATGTTCTCGTCCTCGTCCCGCACCGGCGGGACGCTCGCGGCGTCGTGCGCCTTGAGCGCCGTCTCGTCCTCGACGTCCGGCATAGGCAACGTCCCTGAGCGGGAGTCCTGGAGGGGGTTTCCGCAGTCGTTCTAGGAGCGGCGTTGAGGCCTGGCAATGCACCGCGGCGAGGGGCTTGGGGCCGCTCTGCCGCTGCTGCTAGACTGCGCCATGGCGGCGGCGCGAAAGCGGACTCTCTTCACCATCGGCTACGAGGGCGCGGATGTGGACCGCTTCCTCACGACGCTCGACGACGTCGGCGTCGCGACCGTCGCCGACGTGCGCGCCGTCGCGCTCTCGCGCAAGAAGGGCTTCTCGAAGAACCAGCTGCGCGACAACCTTGCCGAAGCGCAGATCGGCTACCGGCACTTCATCGACCTCGGCACGCCGAAGGCCGGCCGCGATGCCGCCCGGGCCGGCGACACCGGGCGGATGCATCGGATCTTCTGCGAGCAGCTCGCAAGCGGCGCGGCGCAGGCGCAGCTCGAGGAGCTGGCCGAGCTTGCCGGCAAGGAGCCGATCTGCCTCCTCTGCTTCGAACGCGACCCCGCCCAGTGCCACCGCCGCATCGTCGCCGAGCGGCTCGCCAAGCGTGGCTTCAAGACGGTGGATCTGTTCGTGATCTGACCGGCCGCGAAGAGCTTGCCAGGCGCGCGCCTCCGGCTCAGGATCGGCCTTGAAGAGGCGATCCATGCAGAACTCGATTCCAGCCGAAGAGCAGCTCGCGGTGACGCTCAGCCTGCCGGCCGTGCTGCACGAGCGCATCCGCGCCTATCGGGCGGAGCGCCATCTCGATTCCGACCAGAAGGCGCTCCGCGACCTGATCGAGCGCGGGCTCGAGGCCTATGCGGCCGAGCCCGGCACGGTGAAGGTCGACCTCGGCGTGCGCGAGGATCGCGAGTAGGGCTCAGCCCGCCTTCGCAAGCGCCGGCATCGCTTCGCGCAGCGAGAGCCGCGCGGCCGAGGTCGCGCGTGATGAAGACGATCCGGGAGCGCCGGTCGGCGTCGGGCCAGGCCCGGAGCTGCACGGGCGGGTGGAACACGTGGTGGACGCCGTGGATCGCGACCGGCGCCGCTTCCCCCACAAGGTTGAGGATCCCCTTGACCCGGAGAAGATGCTCGCCATGCCAGCGGCGAAGCCGGGCGAGCCACTCCGACAGCGCGCCCCATTCGAGCGGCACGTCGAAGGAGAGGCAAAAGGCGCGCACGCGGGCATCGTGAACGCCGTCGCCGTGATGGTGCTGGTGCGAGCCGGCAGCGCCGTCATAGGCCGGCTCGTTGATCCATGCCCGCACGTCCGGCGGCTTGCCCGCCGGGTCGAACAGGCCGGCTCCGAAGAGCTTCTCGGGGTCGATCTCGCCGTGCAGAACTGTGTGCAGGCGGGCTCCGAGGTTGAGGCCGCGGAGGCGCTCGCACAGCCGCACGATCTCCGCAGCATTCGCGAGATCGGTCTTGGTGAGGAGCAGCCGGTCGGCGATCGCCGCCTGCTTGGCTGGCTCGGGCTCTTCGTCGAGCTGCGCCGTTCCGTGCACCGCGTCGACGGTCGTCGCGATCGCGTCAAGCCGCACGAAGCGGTTGAGCATCGGGTTGTTGAGCAGGAGCTGCACGATCGGGGCCGGGTCCGCGAGCCCGGTCGTCTCGATCAGCACGCGGCGGAAGGGCGGGATCTCGCCTCCGTCGCGGCGGGCGAGGAGACCGCGCAGGGTCTCGGCAAGGTCGCTGCGCATCGTGCAGCAGATGCAGCCGCTCGTCATCACGGCGATCTCGCCCGCGACCGCCTCGACGAGGTGGTGATGAGAGGTACCTCGCCGAACTCGTTGATGATCACGGCGCTGTCGCCCATGCCCGGATGGCGCAGGAGCCGGTTCAACAGCGTCGTCTTGCCCGAGCCGAGATAGCCGGTGATCACCGACACCGGAATGCGCTCGGAAGATCGGTCCTGATCGAACAAGCTCATCGGCTTAAGCCCGCCGGCAACTTTCTGCTGGACGAGGAGCCTAGCACGGTAGAGCATCCCGTCGATGCCGGTTGCGTGATGCGTTTCTCGTTCATGGCTTGAGGAGAGAGACGATGGCCGAGGACATCGATCAGGAGAGGATTGCGGACGGGACGCCGACGGACCGTCGGGATTTCCTGAAGGCGGCGGGATTTATCGGAGCCGCAGGGGCGGTCGCGGGAGCGGCGCACGGCAAGTTCGCCCTCGCCCCGATCAGCGCCGCGCAGGCGCAGACGCCGCCTCAAGGGGCAGCCGGCGCGCCGCCATGGTGGCCGTCGAAATGGGGCGCCGCCGACGAGGCCGGCTCCTCGAACCACATCACGCCCGCAAAGGTGCTCGACGCGGCGAAATGGATCCGCGACGGCAAGGTCTACAAGATCGGCCGCACCTATGAGCAGGGCATGCCGCTGTTCGGCGCCCGCGCCTTCTCGCTGCGTATTCCGGGTGGGCCGACCGGCGGCCCCTTCGGCTCGAACAAGCTCGTCTATCATGACGAGTTCCTGGCCACCGAGATCGGTCAGGTCGGGACGCAGTTCGACGGCCTCGGCCATATCGGCATCCAGCTCGGCAAGGACGGCGACAAGTCCGAGATGCGCTTCTAAAACGGCCACACGGCTGCGGAAATCAGCGACGCCTATGGCCTGAAGAAGCTCGGAGTCGAGAAGCTGAAGCCGCTTTTCACCCGCGGGCATCTCGTCGACATCCAGGCCGTGAAGGGCCGGATGATGGATGCCGGCGAGGAGATCATGGTCGCCGACATCCGCGCTGCGCTCCAGCGCCAGAACATGCAGGAGAGCGACATCAAGCCGGGCGACGCCATCCTCTTCAACACCGGCTGGGGGTCGCTTTGGATGAAGAACAACGACCGCTTCAACTCGGGCGAGCCCGGCATCGGCCTCGAGGTGGCGCGCTGGGTCGTCGAGAAGGACCTCGCCCTCACCGCCGCCGACACCTGGGCGGTCGAGGTGGTGCCGAATCCGGACAAGAACCTCGCCTTCATCGTGCACGCCGAGCTGCAGACGAAGCACGGCATCCTCAACCACGAGAACCTCGTCTTCGACGAGCTCATCGCGGAGCGCAAATAGCAGTTCGTCTACATCTTCACGCCGTCGCCGATCAAAGGCGCGACGGGTTCGAACGGCTGCCCGATCGCCGTGACGTGAGGGACGTGCAAACGGCGCCGGCGGCCGCCTGAGCCGCCGGCGAAGCCGGCCGCCGAACCTGACGCGAAGCTTCGAAAATCCGGCCTATCGCTATCGCGGCCCGCCGGTGCCCGCTGCGGCGCCGCCGCCGCCGAAGCCCCCCGGGCGCGGTCCGCCCGCACCCGCGCCGCCGCCGAAGCCGCCCGGCCGCCCGCGGCCGCGGGCCTCGTCGATCTTGCGCTTCGGCATCGGCAAGAGGCCTTCGCGCTGGGCTTGCTTGCGCGCCGCCTTGCGCGCCCGCCGGATCGCCTCGGCCTTCTCGCGGGTCTTGCGCTCGGAGGGCTTCTCGTAGGCGCGGCGCTGCTTCATCTCGCGGAAGATGCCTTCGCGCTGCATCCGTTTCTTGAGGACGCGCAGGGCCTGGTCGACGTTGTTGTCACGAACGAGCACTTGCAAAGTCGGTATCCTTTCGAATCTGGCGGTGGCCCGCGCCGCTGGCGGGGCCCGGTGAGCTTGAGGCTGCGATCAGCCGGTCTTGCCGGGCGGGCTCTTCGGGCTCGCCCGCTTGCCTAACTCCTTGCGCTCCATCGCCGCGGCCTGCTTCTCGGCATGCGGATCGGGACGGCCCTTCATGATGTTCGTCACCCGCTTGACCGAGTCGGTGACGCCTTGAGCCGTGCCGGTGATGAAGCTCTTGACCATCCGCAGCCTCGCCGTCGCGCGCGACGCAAGCGCTGCGTCCGGCCGCACATGGCGCTTCCGAGGCTGAAATTGCAAGCCCGCGGGCGATTTTCCAGGCCGCGGATGCGGCAAAAGGTGCTTTTCCGGCGCGAAGCCGCTAGGGTGAGGGCGACGGTTGCTTGCGGCACGGGCGGATTTGCGCTCCGCCGCCGCGCCGCAACAGGAGCGTTTATGCGCATCTTCATGTTCAAGTCGCGCCCGAAGCCGAGCCTGCGCGCCTTCGCCGGCGAGTCGACCGGCGCGCGCCTGCCGGCGAAATATGGGCCCTGGGATGCGACCGGCGTGATCCGGCCCGACAAGGACCCGCCGCACAAGTTCGCCCGCGCCCACATCGAGGCGGCGATCAACGGCGAAGGCTTCCAGCTCTGGGTGACGAAGCCGATGGCGAAGGCGGAGGCCGAGGCGGCGGCGAGCTGAGCGGCCAAAGACAAACGGTGGCTCATCCAGAGCCGCCGTCGAAGCTTTGCTCAAGCCATGAAAACCAATCGGTGCGCTCGAGAGAGGATTCGAACTTGCACCTGCGGGGCGATCTATGGCACGAGGCCGCAGCGCAGGTCAGCCGCCCCACAACTTCATCAACGGCCCGCTCGCGCCGTCGACCGGGTCGGCCTCCGGCAGCGGCACCTGCGCGATGCGCTGGCGCGCCGCGCCGATGGCGCCGGCGTCGGTCGCCCGGATGATGTCCCAGTCGCGGCCCTCGGCGTAGGCGCCGACGACGAGAAGGTCGTCGCTCTGGCTGATGCGGGCGTGGCCGACGCCGGCCGGGATCACCACGACGTCGCCGGCCGTGAGCCCGATGGTCTCGCCGTTCTCGCCGCCGAAGCGCACGGTCGCCGAGCCGACCGCGACGCCGAGCGCCTCATGCGCGGTCGAGTGGTAGTGGTGGTAGTCGAAGATGCCGTCGCGCCAGGACTTGGTCCAGCCGTTCTTGGCGAAGGTGCGCTCGAAGGCCGACGCCGGATCGGTCGCGTCCGGCGTGATCGCGCCCTGGCGGACGATCAGCGGCAGCCGGCTGTTCGGGACGCTGCCATCGTCCTTAAAGATGAAGGTGTCGGTGCCGAGCGGGGCATTGTACTGCCCCGGCCGTCCATATGCCGCCGCGCGCGCCATCGCCGTCTCCGTTCAGCAGGGTTCGGAGGGTAACGCGCAAGCCACGTAAAGGTCGCGGCAGGTGAGCTGCGACTTCGGGGCTGCGACTTTCGGGGCGGCTCGGTGGAGCCGCCCATCTGATCAGCTCGGCCGATGAGCCTACGCGCTCTTCGCGCGTTTCTTGCCTGCCGCCTTTCGACGCTGCTGGCCAAGGCCCATGCTCTTTGCGAGCTCGGACCGCGCCTTGGCGTAGTTCGGGGCGACCATCGGGTAGTCGGCGGGCAGCCCCCAGTGTTCCCGGTATTGCTGGGGAGTCATGTCGTGGCTGGTGCGCAGGTGGCGCTTCAACGACTTGTACTTCTTGCCGTCGAACAACGAGATCAGGTAGTCGCCGGTGATGGACTTCTTGATCGGGACGGCCGGCTCGCCCCTTGGCGGTTGTGCCGCGGCCGGGGTGCCGACGGTTCTGAGTGCCGCATGGACTTCACTGATCAGCGCCGGAAGCTCGCCCGTCGGAACGGAGTTGTTGCTCACGTAGGCGGCGACGATCTCCGAGGCGAGTTCCACGAGATTGCTGTTGTCGGCAGGGTTTGAGCCGGAGGCGTCCATCCGGAGATCCTTTTCTGATAGGGAGAAGCACAATCGGCGTGTGCTGCCCGCCAATACGACCGATGGACAACGAATGCAAGTAGAGCTTCTCTTAATCCTCCGGCGATGTACTCGCTATCTCGCGGGTGAACGGCAGTGATCTGCAACCTTTGGAGGGCCATGCCGACGCGATCCGCTGCATTCGAACGGTTTCGGTTCAGCTTTTTCGAGGACCCGGACTCGGCGCGTCAGGGTCTCGACACCCCGGCGCTCTCCGGTCTCGCGGGCGAGGAGCGCGAGCGAGCGGAAGGGATGCTCATCGCGTTCCTCCCCGACGGCCGCGCAATCATCGGCCTCGGCGTGCTGTGCTCGTCCAAGGCGGAGCCGTATCTGGCGGCGCTCTTCGAAGCCGAGCGCTTGGCGCAACAGGCCTCGAAGCTTGAGTCCGAAGCGAGCCCGTCGCCTGACAGGCTTCTGCACCTGGCGACGGCCCTCTGGCGGATTCGGCCGGATCCGCGCTGGCCTCTTGCCGCAATCGACGTGCTCGGCTCGGCGACGGAGCCGAGCGAGCGGCAGGAGGCCGCCGAGGCGCTGTACGACGTTCGCGATCCGGCGGCCGTCCAGGCCCTCGTCAAAGCTCTCGACGACCCGGAGCCCTTGGTGCGCTACCATGCTGGGCGCGGGCTGCTCGCGATCAGCGGTCTGTCCGCCGAATCCAAGGACCCGCAAGACATGCTCTACCGGCTGATGGCGGACGAGACTTCACGCCGAGAAGGCGGCAAGCGCGACGTCCTCGCCGCCCTTGCCACAGCGCCGCTCTCGTCGGCTAGCGAGCCAGCGGATCGGGGCGGAGCTGGAACTTGACGACCTTCGGCCGGGTGCCCTTGCCGCCTTCCATGTGGAACGGTGCGCGGGTGCTCGTGGTCGCCCACAGCCCCTTTCCTTTCCACCCGGCCGCCTCGTCATCGACGCGAGCGTCCATCCATTTGGCATAGAAGCCGAGGGGGTAGGGGACGCGGAGATTGATCCAGTTCCCGCCGACGAGCGCGAGCAGCGACTCGTTGGCATTGCCGGTCGCGATCGGCACGTTCCGGCCGAGCCCGAAGACATCATGCTGGTCGACCCAGCTGTAATAGCTCGCCTCGGCGGAGCCCGAGTCGGTGACGGTCTCGAATTGCGGTCCGGGGAATGGATAGAGCGTCCATCCCTCGGGGCAGTGCTTGCCCGTCGCGGCAGGGCCGTTGAGCGGGCCTTTGCACAGGCGCCTGTCGAAGCTCGCGAGATGGCCGCTCGAGAGCGAGGCCCAGAACACGCCGTTGCGGTCGATGTCGCCGCCGCGTGGGCCGTAGCCCGGGAAGGGCGGTTCATAGATTTCGGCGAGCGCGGTTGCGGGCGGGTCTTGCCCCGGGTCGAGCCGGACGATCCGGCCAGGGAAGCCGAGCGAGGTGCCCCATATGGTGCCATCCATGGGATTGACCGCGACGCTATAGAGCGCCGCGACGACGCGCGTGTCCTTTGCCGGATCGATCGGCTGGTCCGGCTCGACATAGCCGTCGCGCTTGCCGTTGCCGTTCGTGTCGAGGATGAGCGCGGTCCAGCCTTGCGCTTTTCTTTCGTCGCCGGTCTCCTCGAAGAGCTTGGGGTTGAGCCAGCCGACGACGCCGCTCGCCGGACCGCCGGCACTTGTCCAAAGCGTGTGGTTCGCGTCCTCGGCGAAGACGAGATGGTGGGTCGGGAAGCAGGTGCTGATCAACGTGAACTTCTGGGCGATCCGGTCGTACATCGACAGATGCCGGTTCGCGCGCTCGAGCGGGAAGAGCTTCGCCGACGGGTGGTCCGAGCCCTTGCGGCAGAACTCTGGATTCTCGGGCGGCCGGACACGCGAGGTGAACCAGACGCGGCCCTTCTCGTCCATCATCGGATTGTGGATCGTGGTCTGGCTATCCCAGATCGGCTCCTCGCCCCAGTAGGGCGACGGCGCCATCGCAAGCTCTTTCGAAGACGGCGTCTTCGGATCGCGCACCGGCATCCTGAGCTGCGAGGCGGCGTGGGCGACGGGATCGAGCACCGGCAGAAGATCGGTGCTCTCCTCCGTCGCGCCGTAGATCGGCCCGTTGGCGTTGACGCGCGGGTCGCGCCGGTCGGTCGAGATCTCGTCGTGAAGGTAATCCTTCGGGCCGGCCCAATCCCACATGCTGACGACGACGTTGCGCTCCTGGCCTTGCGGCCGGGACGGCTTCGCCTTGGGCAGCTCGCCCGCGGCGATGCGGTCCGTCCAGTCGGCATAGAGCGTCAGCGCTCGCTTGGTGTCGAGCCGGCCGATATTGGCGGTCATCTGCGTCATCGCCTGGCCGGACTGGATGCGCCGCTCCCACGCCTCGACCGAGGACGGGAAGGCGCCGAGCTCCTTCGGGATGGTGCGGGTGGCCCTGTTGCCGAGCGCGTGACAGCCGTAGCAGCCGTTGGTCTTCACCACGTCGAGCCACTGTGGCTGAGACTTCAGGTGGGCCGGCATGCCGCCCTGCGAAGCAGCCTCCGTGAACTCGCGCGCCGGCGGGATCTTCAGCATCGCGTACCAGTAGATCGCCGGGAAATATTCCGCCGCCGCGGTCTCGTTCGGCGCGATGACGGCATTAAGATTGAGGATCGTTCCGGGCTCGGTTCGCGATTTCGCCGAGTCGACGAGCCCGTAGCCGCGAACCCAGACGCTGTAGGTCGCCTTCGGCAGATCGGGGAGGACGTAACGGCCGCGCTCGTCGGTCACGACGATCTTCGCGAACTTGGTCGGCAGGTCCGTGGTCTCGGCAATGACCCAGACGCCGGCTTCCGGACCGTCGGCGCTCGTGACGACGCCGGCGAGATCGTTCGCGCCAGGCGCCGGCGCGGGGTCGAGCGGCTGCGCCGCCGCACCAGGCGTCAGGGCTGCAAAGAGCGCTAAGGTGATCCAGGCGCGCGCCGAGGATCGTGACATCGAGCCCATCGCCGTGTCCCTCCAGGACCGAGCTCTCGCGTCTGGCCGATCGGTCCAACAGCCGCCGAAAGATCGCACGGAACAGGGAGGTCGGCTACGGGGTCATTTCCGGCCGGCCCTCCACCTGAAGCGCTGGCGGAGCGTTGGACGGGTAGGCCGCAAGTTTGAAACGACGGCGAATCGAGCGGCGCCGCCGTGCTGCGTCAGCCGGCGAGGAGGATCGCGGCGACGGCGCGGTCGATCGCCATGTAGAAGATCGCAAAGGCGACGACGGCCGCGACCGCGAACTCGGCGGTCTGGCTCTTCATCAGCCGGAAATGGCGCAGCATGTCGCGGCCGGCGAAGACCATGATCCAGGACACCGTGAGGATCGCCGGGAAGCCGAACAGGAACGACCAGGTGCTCTCGACGCGCCCGACCTGCGACGGATCGATCAGCGGGCGGATGTTGCGCACCCAGGGCGCGTGCAGGGCGGCGTACAGCGCCGTCATCCAGGCGAGGCTCGCGCCGACCCCGAGGTGAAACACGAACGCCTTGTGCAGCCGCGTGAAGCCGTCGGCGGAATCGTCCTCGAAAGTCGTCATCGATGCCCCGCAGTCCGGCGAATCGCCGCCGTAATTTTTATTGCCGAATGCGATAACCCGGCTGCGGCGTTCAGGCAACTCCGGCTTTCCGCAGAGGAGCTTGGCCGGAAGCTTCGCTGTCTTCGCTCTTCGACTTCTCGTCCTCGATCAGCGCGATGAAGCGGTCGAAGAGGTAATGGCTGTCGCGCGGCCCGGGCGAGGCCTCGGGGTGGTACTGCACCGAGAACGCCGGCCGGTCGGTGAGCGCGATGCCGCAGTTCGAGCCGTCGAACAGCGAGACATGGGTCTGCACCGCGGTTGCCGGCAGGCTCGTTGGATCGACCGCGAAGCCGTGGTTCATCGAGGTGATCTCGACCTTGCCGGTCGCCATGTCCTGGACCGGATGGTTCGCGCCGTGGTGGCCCTGATGCATCTTGGCGGTGCGCCCGCCGACGGCGAGGCCGAGCATCTGGTGGCCGAGGCAGATGCCGAAGGTCGGCACCCGCTCCTCGAGGAGGCGCCGGATCACCGGCACGGCGTATTCCCCGGTCGCCGCCGGGTCGCCCGGCCCGTTCGACAGGAAGACCCCGTCGGGCGCGAGCGCCATGACCTCGTCGGCGCTCGCTGTCGCCGGCACGACGGTGACCTTGCAGCCGGCTTTCGCCAGGAGCCGCAGGATGTTGCGCTTCACGCCGTAGTCGATCGCGACGACGTGGTGCTGCGGCTTGTCCTGGCGGCCATAGCCCTCGCCGAGCTCCCAGGTGGTCTCGTCCCAGGAATAGCGCTGGGCTTGTGTCACCATCGGCACGAGGTCGAGCCCGTCCATCGGGTGGAGGCCGGCGGCGCGGGCCTTGAGCGCCTCGACGTCGAAATTCCCCGTCGGGTCATGGGCGATGACGGCGTTCGGCATGCCCTTGTCGCGGATGAGCACGGTCAGCGCCCGCGTGTCGACGCCGGTCAGGCCGACGATGCCGCGGCTCTTGAGCCAGGCGTCGAGATGGCGCGTCGCGCGCCAGCTCGAGGGGTCGGTGACGGGGGCGCCGAGCACCACGCCGCGCACGCCCGAGGACGCGGCCGCGTTGACGCTCTCGATGTCCTCCTCGTTCGTGCCGACGTTGCCGATGTGGGGGAAGGTGAAGGTGATGATCTGGCCGGCGTAGGACGGGTCGGTCAGGATCTCCTGATAGCCCGTCATCGCGGTGTTGAAGCAGACCTCGCCGTCGCTCTCGGCCGTCGCACCGATGCCGAAGCCCTCGAGCACGGTGCCGTCGGCGAGGACGAGGAGCGCGGTCGCGCGCGGCTCGTGCCACCCACCTGCGTGCGTGTCTTGCGGCATCTGTCCGATCTCGTTTAAGTGCGGCGCGCAACGGCCATCGCGGGCCGGGCCTTTCGCCGTCGGGCTGACTTAAATAGCCGGGCCGCGCCCGTCAACGCCGCAAGCGCCCCCGATCCCAGGAGAATCCGATGCGCCAGCGCTTCACCGAGGCCATGAAGGAGGCGCTGAAGGCCGGTGAGAAGCGGCGCCTGTCGACGGTGCGGATGATCCAGGCGGCGCTCAAGGACAAGGATATCGAGGCGCGGGGCGCGGGGCGGGGGCAGGCGAGCGAGGAGGAGATCCTGGCGCTCCTGCAGAAGATGATCAAGCAGCGCCAGGAATCGGTCGCGATCTACGATGGCGCCGGCCGCCGCGAGCTCGCGGACCAGGAGCGCGAGGAGATCGCCGTCATCCAGGGCTTCCTGCCGCGGCAGATGGACGATGCCGAGACCCGCGCCGCGGTCGAAGCCGCGATCGCTGCGACCGGCGCCGCCTCGATGAAGGACATGGGCAAGGTCATCGGCCGGCTTCGGGCCGAATACGCCGGCAAAATGGACTTCGCCAAGGCGAGCGGGCTGGTAAAAGAGCTTTTGCCGAAGGGTTGAGGCGGTTTTCGGGCTTCCTGCCGCCCGTAAACCATCCGGCGACGATCGGCTTTGATCCCGGGAGAGAAGCCAACTAAGTTGTTCCTCGTTGCGGTCGCCGATCGTCGGAGTTGAAGTCATGGCGACGAAGCGTAAAGGCTTGTCGCCGCTCGAGCGCGAGCTGCTCAAGGCGGCAGCGGAGCGGCCCGGCGGCGTCGTCTGGCTCTCGCAGGAGAGCCTCGACACCCTGTCGCAGACCTACAAGGCCATGCTGCGCCTCGAGAAGCTCGAGTTCCTCGAGCGCCGCGGCAAGGACGCGCTGCGCTGGCGCATCACCAAGGCCGGAAAGACCGAGCTCAAGGAAACGGCGCCGGCCCCGGCGCTCGCCCACGCCCGCCACGGCCGGGCTTGATCGGAGGCGCGCGCCGGCGTTCCCGCGGCCGATGCGGCCCGGGGGGTGCGGCAGGCGCGCGGTGAACCCCTCTCCCGGAGGGAGAGGGGCAGGGGTGAGGGGAACCGGCCGCGGAACAGACGGCGCCGGTAGGCTCCGCCGGCAGCGGCGTAACCCCTCACCCGGACGGCGCTTGCGCGCCGACTCGACCTCTCCCTTCGGGAGAGGTGGCGAGCGAGGCGCCACGCTTCGGCCGCGGCCGAAGCATCGGCCCTTGGGACTCCGGCGCTTCTCGGCGAAAAGCTTCGGCCAGCCGAGGAGCTTCCCCGATGACCATCACGGTTTTCATCCGCTACCGCCTCGACCCGTTCCGGCGCGACGCCTTCGAGGACTACGCCCGCCGCTGGCTCGCCATCATCCCGCGCTGCGGCGGCGATCTCGTCGGCTACTGGATGCCGCACGAGGGCACGAACGACGTCGCCTTCGCGCTCATCTCTTTCGACAGCCTCGCCGCCTACGAGGCCTACCGCGCCCGCCTGCGCGCCGACGCCGAGGGCATGGCGAACTTCGACTCCGCGGAGGCCGAACGCTTCATCCTCTCCGAGGAGCGGACGTTCCTGCGCAAGGTCGAGTGAACCCTCTCCCCTTGCGGGAGAGGGCCGACTCGGCCGAAGGCCGAGCGGGGAGAGGGCCCGGCCGCGGGACAGAAGGCGCTGCGGGCTCCGCCGTTTGGGGGGCTGAACCCTCACCCGGTCGGCGCTTCGCGCCGTCTCGACCTCTCCCTCCTCCGGGCTACGGCATTCACACATTTCGGTTTGAGCGGGCTGGCGATGTCTGATTCT
>DAINQO010000074.1:0-13875 GCA_036742625.1 Microvirga sp. | reverse complement strand
CATAATGCCAGCAGAGCCGATCTGTGTCTGTCACTCCCGGACAACATAGGGCGGCCCACCGAGCTGGCAGCGTCCCTTCGGTCCAATATGCGTGAGAGCCTCCCGCTGGAGAACTGGGAGGGGACACCACTTGAAGCCCTGCTGCGAGCCGCCGGTATCATCCTCGGCACGCCAGCAGTCATCGCGCTCGCTCTGGTTACCTGGACGCGACGTAAGAAGCGGCTTGCCTGAGCCTCGTCGGGCTCGCCAGAGTTTTACATTCTGCCCGTAAGCCCTTGACCTGAAACGGCCCAGAGATGCTGAGTTTTACACCCAATGCCTTGATTTGCCAGAGAGAACCGCGGACTCTGACTCCGCTAGTCTAGGTTCGAATCCTAGTCCCCCAGCCACCAAGGCGTTAGCGAGCACCTCAAACGGGATTCGAACGCGCTTCGGCACAGCCTCATCGCTCACACCAACTCCATGCGCAGCTCGCGCCCGACGATGTTGGCGGCACGCAAGAGGCTTTCGATCGTCGCGCCGCCGTTATCGGGATCAAGCAAACGGTCGACTTGCGCCCGGCTTGTCTTCATGAGTTCGGCCATCCGTTTTTTGGTGATGCGCTTCTTCTTCATCTCCTCGGCGAGCTGGCGCGCGATCACGGCCTTGATCGCGGCAGCGGTGACTTCCGAGCGGATACCGGCTTCGTCAAGCCAGCTCTCGAAACTCGATCCAATATGGCGGTGCTTTCTGGTCATGACGACACCTCCTTCATACGTTCCCGTGCCAGCGCTAATTCTTCCGGCGGGGTCTTCTGCACTTTCTTGATGAAGGCATGCAGCGCGATGAGCATCCCTTCATGGAAGCCGAACAGGACGCGCGCTTCACGCCTGCTTGGAAGAGAGGAGCGCACCTCCCACAATCCGCTGCTCAGAGGCCGGCATAGCGGCAACCCCACCGGCCAGCCGAATTGCACCTTCGCCATGTCGCGACCGATGACCCGCTGATCTTCGCGAGGCAGGTCATTCAACCACTCCCGCACCGGCTCCCGGCCCGCCGTCGATCTCCAGAACCGCAAAGGAAGAGGTCTTAGGCTCTCTGGCATTCTGCCCATTTGTATCAAAGAAGATACACAAATCAAGCTTCATTTTGCCCCGTCCCTACCGGTAATAGCGGCAGCCTCAATCCGCCTTTTGCAAAAGGTGGCAGATCACGCGAAACTCGGGCGTCGGCGCAAGATATATAGTTCGATACGCATCCAAGAACCCCAGCCACTATCTACCCTGCGAAATCAAGCCGCTGGGCGTGCAGAGGAAACCTCGGCGCGGCTTTACGCGGGCAGCAGCGTCGAGGACAGTCGCGGGCGGACGTTGACGCTCACCTCCACCTCCTGACCGAGCTTGCCGAGGATGGTGATCATGCGGTCGAGCGTGAAGCGTTCGAGCCTTGCGTTGCGAATGCGCGAGAATTCGGCGGCGCCGACGCCGGTTGCCTTTTCGGCCGCGCGCACACTGAGCTTGCCGTCGTCGAGCACACCGACGATTTTGGCGGCGAGGATGGCGCGGGCCTGTTCGAGATCGGCATTCGCGCGGCCGAGGTCGCGGAAGACGTTGCCGCTGCCGCGCACCAATTCGAAGTCGTCGCTCATCGCAAGGCCTCCCTTAACCGTTTCAGCCGCTCCCGGATGCGCTCCACATCCGCTTGTGGTGTCTTGATCCCGGTCCTGGACTTCTTCTGAAAGGCGTCCACGACCCAAACATCCGCTCCGATCTGCACCGCATAGATCACGCGATATGCATTGCCGCGGAAGGGCAGTGCGATCTCAAAGACCCCACCGTCCGCGCCCTTGAACGGCTTCGCGGAGTCCGCCTTGCCGCCCTCGGCAGCCATGGTCAGCGCCGCCAGCGCGACGCGCTGAACCTCAGTCGGAAACGTCCCGAAATCGCGGTGCGCACCCTTGAGCCATGAGATCGGTCGGGTGTCTCTCACCGAAGTATGTTGACAGATTTGTCAACGCTGATCAAGGAGCGGTAGTTCATGGCCGAAGTGGCCCGGGAAGCCTTGGAGCGCTGCCGACGCCGCACAGGTACCGGACGGCGACGGCCGGAACGCTCCGGTTCTTCCCCGCGGCGTTCATTCTCAGCGCCTTATGCAGGCGAGGAGTAACGGCGCAGCAGCATGCCGGTGAATCGAACGTGAGGCGAAAGGGCGGGGAGTCTCAGACGCGGCCGGCGAGGTCACGCGCAGCAAGCGGCCGCGCGGCTTGTACCGCCGCCGCCGGCGCTGATATTCGGATGCTGCGTCAGGACGGCTGGGCGACCGGACGAATGGCGCCTGGAAGGAGGAGCACGTGCGCGAGTTCAATGAGCTCACGATCACCGCGGCCGCGCTCCGGCGCGTCTCGGCTGCGCCGGATCCTCGCGTGCGGCAGGTCAGCGAAGCGCTCGTGCGTCATCTTCATGCCTTCGTCCGGGAGATCGAGCCGAGCTTCGAGGAGTGGATGCAAGGGATCGAGTTTCTGACCCGCACCGGGCAGATGTGCGACGACAAGCGCCAGGAGTTCATCCTTCTCTCGGATACGCTCGGCGTGTCGATGCTGGTCGACGCGATCAATCATCGGGGCGCGACCGGCGCCACCGAGACGACGGTGCTCGGCCCGTTCTACGTCGAGGCTGCTCCGGCACAGCCGCTCGGAGCCGACATCTCGGCCGGCCTGGCGGGCGAGCCGCTTCTCGTCACCGGCTCGGTTTCATCGAGCGACGGACTGGCGCTCGCCGGCGCGACGGTCGATGTCTGGCATTCGGACGACGACGGCTATTACGACGTCCAGCACCTCGAGGAGATCGGCGGCCACGCGTTGCGAGCGCGCTTTTGCGCCGACGAGAACGGCCGCTTCCATTTCTGGACGATCAAGCCGAAGGCCTATCCGATCCCGAATGACGGGCCGGTCGGGCGGATGCTCGAGGCGCAGGGACGCCATCCGTGGCGTCCGGCCCATGTCCATTTCATGATCGCGGCGCCGGGATACCGCACGCTCGTGACCCATGTTTTCGTCGCCGGCGATAGCTACCTCGAGTCCGATGCGGTTTTCGGCGTCAAGGAATCGCTCATCCGGGAATTCGAGCGGCAGCCTGCGGGCGTCGCTCCGGACGGGACGAGGATGGAACGGCCCTATTTCCGCCTGCACTACGATTTCGCCCTCGCGCCACGCGCCGCGAGGAGCGCGGCCTGACGGGCCACCGCAAAGATCATGATCCGCGCCGCAGTCGCCGGCCTCGGCTGGTGGGGCAAGCACATCGTCCGCCGAATGAGGGATTCGGACGCCCTGCGGGTCGTGGCGGCAATCGAGGCCAACCCGGCGCTCGCCGGCTTCGCCGCCGAGCACGGGCTCGCCTTCACGACCGATTTTGCTGCCGTGCTGCGCGACCCGGAGATCGACGCCGTCATCCTGTGCACGCCGCACACGCTGCATGCCGGGCAGGTCCTCGCCGCGGCGGCGGCCGGGAAGCACGTCTTCTGCGAGAAGCCGCTGGCGCTCACCCGCGCCGACGCGGAGCGCTCCGTCGCGGCCTGCCGCAAGGCCGGCGTGATGCTGGGGATCGGCCACGAGCGGCGCTACGAGCCGGCGATGGCCGAGGTGCGGCGCCTGGTGCGCGCCGGCACGCTCGGCACGATCATGCACGCCGAGGCGAATTTCTCGCACGACAAGCTCGCCGACGTCCCGGCCGGCGACTGGCGCACCTCGCCTAAGGACGCTCCCGCGGCCGGCATGACGGCGATGGGCATCCATCTCACCGACCTTTTCGTCGATCTGTTCGGGCCGATGAGCGAGGTCTACGCCGCGACGACGAGCCGGATCGCCTACCCGGACAACGGCGACGTGATCTCGGTGCACGCGCGCTTCGCCTCCGGCGCGACGGGCTACCTCAACGCGATCCTCGTCACGCCGCTGTACTTGCGCTTCGCCGTGTTCGGTTCGCAGGCCTGGGTCGAGGTGCGCAACGAATCGCATCCGGACACGCCCGGCGGCGCGATCCACCTCGTCCTGCAGCACCGGGACGGGCGGCGCGAGGCGCGGGAATTCGCCTGGACGGACGCGGTGCGCGAGAACCTCGAAGCCTTCGCCCGCGCCGCCGAGGGCAGGGGCGAGTACCCGTTCACGGACGAGCAGAAGATCGCCAACATCGCGGTGCTCGAGGCAATCACGCGCTCGGCGGCGACGAACGCGCCGGTCAGGGTCGCGCCGGTCTAGCGCCGCTCACGCCGCCTTCGGCGCGCCCGGCTGACGCAGCGGATGCGCGCGCGCGAAGGCGTCATCGGCGAGGCAGCGCTCGACCACGGCGGCGCTCTTCGGGAAATCCTCGAGCCGGCCCTGGAAATAGTGACGGTAACCGACGGCGAGGCTGACGAGGCAGACGTCGGCCATCGTCACCGTGTCGCCGTGGC
Source organism: Microvirga sp. (assembly GCA_036742625.1). Classification (GTDB taxonomy): domain Bacteria; phylum Pseudomonadota; class Alphaproteobacteria; order Rhizobiales; family Beijerinckiaceae; genus JAJKJG01. The sequence goes on along the minus strand of DAINQO010000074.1, from coordinate 9,450 downwards.
AATAGGCGCCGCTCTCGGCGTCGTTTGCGAGGTGCGCCTCGATCGCGCGCAGCCCCTCGGCCAGCCAATGCCGGCACCAGGCAAGGCGTTGCGCCTCGTCCAGGGCGAACTCCCGCTCCAGGAACTCGCGGATGCGCGGCACGATGAGCGGATGCGAGTCGCAGGCGACGATCTGCGCCAGCCCGCGCACGCGGGCCCGGCCGCGCGCGTCGGAGGGCAGGAGCGGCGGCTTCGGGAAGCGCTCGTCGAGGTATTCGAGGATGGCGAGGGATTGGAACAGCGGCGGACCGGCGCCGTCGATGAGCGCCGGCAGCACGCCCTGCGGGTTGACGGCGCGGTATTCGGGCGAGTGCTGCACGCCGGCCTGGAGATCGACCATGACCTCCTCGCGCTCGAGGCCCTTGAGGTTCATGGCGATACGGACCCGCAGGGTCGCAAGCGAGCGCCAAAAGCCGTAGAGCTTCATGTCGGTCCTCCCGTGTCGGCTATGCCGCCTCAGGCTTGGCGGGTCGTCCAGTAGGCGGGGAGGCCCGAGCCGTCGCGCTTGCCCCAGCCCTTCTCCGCCGCCTCGTCGAAGATCGAGAGGGTGCGGGCGACGAGCGGCAGGTCGAAGCCCTTGGCGCTAGCTTCCGCCAGCATGGTGCGCAGATCCTTGCGGATCGAGTCGACGTCGAAGGCGGGCGGGCCGGGATCCTGGCCGGCCAGCGCCTTGGCGATATTGGCCCCGCGCACCTTGAGGACGTTCGGGCCGCCCGAGGTGTCGGCGAAGAGGTCCATCATCCACGCCGTGTCCTTGCCGAGATGCTTCGTCAGGGCATAGGCCTCGCCGAGCGCCTGGTAGAAGACGATGAGCGGCAGGTTGATCGCGAGCTTCATGCTCGCGCCGGCGCCGACCGGGCCGACATGCTCGAGGCGGCGGCAGAGCTGCTCGAGGATCGGCCGGGCGCGGGCGACATCCGCCTCCTCGCCGCCCGCAAGGCCGATGAGCTTGCCGGCGCGCGCCGGGCCGACGGTGCCGCCGACGGGGCACTCGACGAAGGCCGCGCCTTTGGCGCGAGCCTCCTCGGCGAGCCTCACCTCGGTCTCGGGCTGCACGGTGCTCATGTCGATGACGAGCGTGCCGGCGATGCCGCCGGCAAGGATGCCCGATCGGCCGCGGTAGACTGTATCGATCGCCTCGGCGTCGGTCAGGATCGTGACGATCGCCTCGGCGCGGCTCGCGAGCTCGGCCGGGCTCTTCGCCACCTCGGCGCCGGCATCGGCGAGCGGCTTCGTCTTCTCGGGCGAGCGGTTCCAGACCACGAGGTCGTGGCCGACCTCCTTCAGGCGCTCCGCGATGGCCGTGCCCATGCGGCCAAGACCAGCGACGCCGACGCGCATCGATGACCGTCCCTTGCTATTGCGATGATCGGCCGCTCAGTATCACGGCCCCCGGGTGCTGCCAACGCAGGCGCGGGGCTTCCGGCGAAGGCGAGGATGGAATGGCGGATACGGTCGGCATCGTCGGACTGGGCATCATGGGCGGCGCGATCGCCCGTAACCTCGTCGCAGTGGGCTGGCGCGCGATCGGCTTCGACATCGACCCGGCGCGATGCGCCGAGCTTAAGGCGGATGGCGTCGAGATCGCCGAGTCCGTGGCCGCCGCCGCGGCCCTTGCTCCGAGCCTGATCACGAGCTTGCCGAGCCCGCAGGCTGCGCTCGCCGTAGCGCGGGAGATCGCCGCCGCAGGCGGAAAGCGCCGGGTCGTCATCGAGACGAGCACGCTTGCGCTTGAGGACAAGCTCGCCTTCGAGGCCATCCTGCGCGAGGCCGGGCACGTCGCGCTCGACTGCCCGCTGAGCGGCACCGGGGCGCAGGCGAAGACCAGGGATCTCGTCGTCTATGCGAGCGGCGACTCCGCCGCGATCGAAGCGCACCGGCCGCTCTTTGACGGCTTCGCGCGCGAAGCGCACGACCTCGGCGCGTTCGGCAACGGCACGCGCATGAAGCTCGTGGCGAACCTCCTCGTCGCCATCCACAACGTCGCCTCCGCCGAGGCCATGGTGCTCGCGATCAAGGCCGGGCTCGCGCCGCGGCAGGTCGTCGAGCTGATCGGCGCCGGCGCCGCGACGTCGCGCATCTTCGAGCTGCGCGCGCCGATGATGGCCGAAAGCCGCTACGAGCCGCCGACGATGCGGGTCGGGACGTGGCAGAAGGACATGGCGGTGATCGGCGCCTTTGCCCAAAAGCTCGGGGCGCCGACGCCGCTGTTTTGCGCCACCGAGCCCATCTACGCGGCCGCCATGGGGCTCGGCTTCGCCGACCAGGACACGGCGGCGGTCTGCGCCGTGCTCGAGCGCATGGCGGGAATTGAGCGCGCGGCCTCGCCGGATCACGAAAGCTGAACCGCCTCCGCGTCCCAGACGAGCTCGACCGGCTCCAGCCCTTTCCTGCATGACGACCCGCGTGATAGGCCGCCCGAAATCTCCGGCGGGATCACGGCGCTCACTTTGGCCGGGGCCGCGCGTCCTGCCTGCTGTTGCCCGTGATCCCGCCGCGCTAGAGTTGCCGACCACCGAACCGGCGCATCGAAGCGCCGGATAATTCTCAAGGAGGAAGTGTCCCATGAGCATCCGACGCCGAACCGTTCTTCAGGGAATGCTGACGACGACCGCCGCGGTCGCCATGCCGGCGGTCGCGCGCGCCCAAGGGGCGCCGTTTAAGATCGGCCTCATGACCGTCAAGACCGGGCCGCTCGCACAGGGCGGCATCCAGATGGAGCAGGGCATTGCAACCTTCCTGAAGGAGAAGAACGGCGCCTTCGGCAGCCGCAAGGTCGAGCTCCTCGTCGCCGACACCGGCGGCAACCCGGCCGGCGCCAAGACCAAGGCGCAGGAGCTGCTCGAGCGCGACAAGGTCGACGTCATCCTCGGGCCGCTCGCCGCCTTCGAGCTCCTCGCCATCACCGATTACGTGCGCGAGCGCCAGACGCCGATGCTCAGCCTTGCGGCGGCCGAGGACGTGACGCAGCGCAAGGTCAATCCATGGGTGATCCGGCCGGCGGCAAGCTCCGGGCAGTGCTCGCACGTCATGGCCGATTACGCCGCCAAGGAGATGGGCCTGAAGCGCATGGCCACGATCTCCGAGGATTTCGCCTTCGGCCACGAGCAGTGCGCGGCCTTCCAGCGGGTCTTCGAGGACACCGGCGGCAAGATCGTCAAGAAGCTGTGGCCGCCGCTCGTCACCCCGGACTATACCCCCTACATCGCCCAGATCGGCGATGTCGACGGCGTGTTCAACGGCTTTGCGGGCTCGAACCCGGTGAAGTTCATGCGCTCCTACGCCGACCTCGGGCTCAAGGCCAAGATCCCGCTGACTGCCGGCTGGACCGCGCTCGACGATGCGCTCCTCAAGAGCGTCGGCGACGAGGCGGTCGGCGTGATCTCGGCAACCTACTACACCGCCGACCACGACAGCCCCTCGAACAAGCGCTTCGTCGCCGCCATGGCCAAGGATTACGGCGTCCTGCCCGGGGCTTATTCCGCCGCCATGTACGTCGCCGGTCAATGCGTCGAGGCGGCGCTCGGGAAGACCGGCGGCAAGTCGGACGACAAGAAGGCGCTCAGCGACGCGCTGCACGGCCTGTCGCTCGAAGACACGCCGCGCGGCCCGGTCGCCTTCGACGAGGGCGGCAACGTCGTCGGCTCGGTGTTCGTGCGCCGCTGCGAGCGCAAGGGCGGCACTCTCGTCAACACCACGATCAAGACCTACCCGAAGGTCAGCCAGTTCTGGACCTATCCGCCGGCGGAGTTCCTGAAGCAGCCGGTCTATTCGCGCGACTACCCGCCGGCCAAGAACCTGCAGTAAGCGAGCGGCTTGGTGATGCGAGGTAAGGCGCAAGCAAATCCTCCCCCGCTGCGCGGGGGAGGATAACCGATGACGCTTTGGCTCACGCTTGGGGTGAACAGCCTGGCGCTCGGCGGCTTGCTGTTCCTCCTCTCGGCGGGCTTCTCGCTGATTTTCGGGCTAATGCGCATTCCGAACCTGATGCACGGCTCGTTCTTCATGCTCGGCGCCTATCTCGGCGCCACCTTCCTCGCCAAGGGCATGAACTTCTGGCTCGCGGCGTTCGCCAGCGCCGCCGCCATGGTGGTGATCGGCGGCGCGATCGAGCGCCTGCTGCTCCGGCGGCTTGCCGGACAGGAGCTGGCGCAGGTGCTGCTCACGCTCGGCCTCTCCTTCATCGTCGCCGATCTGTGCCTCATGATCTGGACCGGCGATCCGATCCAGCCGCCGACGCCGCCGCAGCTGCAGGGGGTTTTGCAGGCGTTCGGGATGTTCTTTCCGCTCTACCGCGTCGCCGTCGTCGGCATAGCGGTCGCGGTCGCCATTGCGCTGTGGGTCATGATCGACCGCACGCGGCTCGGCGCGATGATCCGCGCCGGCGTCGACGACGCGCCGATCGCGCGCGTGATGGGCATCCGCGTCTCGCAGCTCTTCACGCTGATCTTCTGCCTCGGCGCCGGACTTGCCGCCTTCGCCGGCGTGATGGGGGCGCCGTATCTCTCGGTCTATCCCGGGCTCGACGCCGACATGCTGCCGCTGGCGCTCATCGTGGTGATCCTCGGCGGCACCGGCAGCCTCCTCGGCGCGCTCGTCGGCAGCTTCATCATCGGGTTCCTGTACAACTTCGGGCAGGCGATGTTCCCCGACCTCGCCTACGTCATCCTGTTCCTGCCGATGCTGCTGGTGCTGGTGCTGCGCCCGCAAGGGCTGTTCGGACGCGTGGTGCCGTGACCGCAGCCTTGCAGCGCGCGGCGATCGTGCTCGCGCTCTTCGTGCTGGCGACCGTGCCGGTGTGGGTCGCCAATCCGTACTACGTCAACATCGCGAGCCAGATCCTCTTCTGGGCCATCTTCGCGCTCGCGCTCAACGTGCTCGTCGGCTACGCCGGGCTCGTCTCGCTCGGGCACGCCGGGTTGTTCGGCATGGCAGGCTACACCGCGGGACTGCTCCTCGCCGCCGGCTACGGCCACTGGCTCGCGATCCCGGCGGCGCTCGTCGCCACGGTCGCGACGGCCGCGATCTTCGCCGTGCTGTCGCTGCGCGCCACCGGCATCGGTTTCCTGATGATCACGCTCGCGCTCGGCCAGATCCTGTGGGGCATCGCCTACCGCTGGGCGAGCCTCACCAACGGCGACAACGGCGTCAACGTGCGGAGCCGCCCAGCGCCGTTCGGCTTCAGCCTCGCCGGGGCGTCCTCCTTCTACTACGCGACGCTCGTCGTCTTTCTCCTGTGCCTCGTCTCGATGCTGCTGTTCGTGCGCTCGCCGTTCGGGGCCGCCTTGCGCGGCACCCGCGACCAGCCGCGCCGCATGAACACGCTCGGCTACAATGTCTGGCTCTGCCGGTTCCTCGCTTTCCTCTTCTCCGGCGTCTGGACGGCGACGGCGGGGCTGCTTTTCCTCTACTATAACCAGTTCGTCAGCCCGCAGATCGTCGCCTTGCAGACCTCCGCCGAGGCGCTCTTGATGGTGATCTCGGGCGGGACCGCGACGCTCCTCGGGCCGATCGCCGGCGCCGCCATCGTGGTCGTGATGAAGAACGTGGTGAGCGCCTATGTCGAGCGCTGGAACCTCGTCCTCGGCGTGATCTTCGTCGCGATCATCAGCTTCATGCCGGAAGGGCTCGTGCCCGGCTGCGTGCGCCTGGCGCGGACCGGCTACCGCGCCGCGCGTGGCGGCAGGGCAAGGCCGGCGCTCAGCGCGCCGACGGAGGCCGGGCAATGACCGCGCTCGCCCTCAAGGATCTGTGCAAGGCTTTCGGCGGGCTGCAGGTGACGCGCAACGTCAACCTGTCGGTCGAGCCCGGCGAGCGGCGCCTGATCATCGGCCCGAACGGCGCCGGCAAGACCACGCTGTTCAACCAGATCACCGGCGACCTGAAGCCGAGCTCTGGCTCGATCCACGTCTTTGGCCGCGACATCACGCGGATCGCAAGCCGGCAGCGCGCCCATATCGGCATCGCCCGCACCTATCAGATCATCACGCTGTTCGCGCGCGACACGCTCCTGCGCAACGTCATGCTCGCACTGCTCGGGCTGTCGCCGCTGCGCTGGAATCCGTTCGTCGATCTGGAGCGGCAGGAGCATCTGCGCGAGCGCGCCAAGGCGGCGCTCGCCCGCGTCGGCCTCGCCGATATCGCCGAGCGCCGGCTGTCAGAGACCTCTTACGGCGAGCGGCGGCGCGTCGAGATCGCCATGGCGTTGGCGCAGGAGCCGAAGCTTCTCCTGCTCGACGAGCCCTTCGCCGGCCTTTCGGCGGACGAGCGGCGCGACGTGCGCGGGCTTTTGGCCGGGATTCCGCGCGAGGTCACCATCATCATGATCGAGCACGACATGGACGTGGCGCTCGATCTCGCCGACCGGATCACGCTGCTGCATTTCGGCGAGGTCATCGTCGAGGGCACCCGCGCCGAGGTGGTCGAGGATCCGCGCACCCGGGAGGTCTATCTTGGCGCCTAGCGCCCTCGCCCTCGTCGACGTCGACGCCTTCTACGGCGACAGCCACGTGCTGCACAAAATCTCGTTCGCGCTCGGCGAGGGCCGGCTTCTCGGCCTCCTCGGCCGCAACGGCGCCGGCAAGTCGACCTGCATGAACGTCGCCGTCGGGCTGCTGCCGGCCCGTGGCGGGGCGATCGAGGTCTTCGGCAAGCCGGTGACGAACGCCTCGCCCGAGGCCATCGCCGGCCGCGGCGTCGCGCTCGTGCCGCAAGGGCGGCGCGTGTTCCGCAGCCTCACCGTGCGCGAGAACCTCGCCGTCGCGGCGGCAAAGCCCGCCGGCGGCGCCGGCGAACCCTGGACGGCCGATCGCGTCTTCGCGATGTTCCCGCGGCTTGGCGAACGCCGCCAGCAGCTTGCGGCCTCGCTCTCGGGCGGCGAGCAGCAGATGCTCGCCATCGGGCGGGCGCTGATGCGCAATCCGCGCGTCCTCCTCATGGACGAGCCGTCCGAGGGGCTCGCCCCCAACATCGTCGCCGATGTCGGGCGTACCATCGGCCGGCTCAAGGCCGGAGGGTTGTCGATCGTGCTCGTCGAGCAGAACATCAAGCTCGCGCTCGAGCTCGCCGACGACGTCGTCGTCATCAACACCGGCGCCGTCGCCTTCCAGGGCACGCCCGCCGCGCTCAAGGCCGACGAAGCCGCGATCGCGCAGCACCTCGGCGTCTTCTGAAAAATCCACCTCGCACCAGGGAACGACCAATGGCCAACGTCTGGAACAGGTACGATGCCACCTCGGCCCGCGAGCACGGCCGCCCAGGCCGGGAGACAAGGCCGAGGAGCCTGACCCTCGACATCCACTCCCATGTCGGCGTCCCCCGCGCCGCGCAGCTCGTGGCGCCGCATCTCGACCTCTCGACGGTGCCGCTGGTGCATTTCCAGTCGCCGGAGACGCAGGCCGTCAACGCCAAGCAGGAGGGCGACCTCAAGACGAGGATCACGAACCTCGACGAGCGGCTCGCCGACCTCGACGCCATGGGCGTCGACCGGCAGCTCATCATGCCGCCGCCGCCGCAGTGCTATTACACCGTGCCGCTCGACATCGCCGTCGAGGCGGCACGCATCGTCAACGACGGCCTCGCCGAGTACGTCGCAAGGAAGCCCGACCGCTTCGTCGCGCTCGGCACCATGCCGATGTCGGACGCCGGGGAGGCCGTGAAAGAGCTCGAGCGCCTGATGGGCAAGCTCGGCTTCAAGGGCGTGCAGGTCCTCACCAACATCGCCGGCAAGGAGCTCTCCGACCCCGCCTTCGCGCCGTTCTGGGCGCGCGCCGAGGCCCTCGGCGCCCTCGTCGTCATCCACCCGAACGGCTTCACCCATGCCGAGCGGCTGCGGCGCTTCTACTTCAACAACGTCATCGGCAACCCGCTCGAGACGACGATCGCGCTGCACTACCTGATCTTCGACGGCGTGCTCGAGCGCCACCCCGACCTCAAGATCCTCGCCGTGCATGGCGGCGGCTACCTCGGCGCCTATTGGGGCCGCATCGACCACGCCTGGGGGGCACGCTCGGACTGCCGCGCCGATCTCCCGAACCCGCCGACGAGCTACCTGAAGAAGGTCTATTTCGACACCGTCGTGTTCACGCCGGGCCAGCTTCGCGCCCTCGTCGACACCTTCGGGGCCGACCATGTCCTCATGGGCACCGACTACCCGTTCGACATGATGGACTCAGACCCTGTCGGCCACGTCATGTCGGCGGGGTTCGACGACGCCACTGCGGCGAAGATCGTCGGCGGCAACGCGAAGCGGCTGCTGGGGCTTTAGATTCCTCCCCCGCGAAGCGGGGGAGGGGGACCGCCGAAGGCGGTGGAGGGGGCAAGCCACGCACCGCGCTTGGGACCGCCCCCTCCACCATGCTTCGCATGGTCCCCCTCCCCTGTCGCAAGCGACGGGGGAGGATTCCATGTCGATCATGATGTCCGCCCTATGCGCATTCTCATCATGACGATGCCCGAGCGAACGCCCTCCGGCGCGGCACGTCAGGCGCGCAGGAAATCGAGCAGCGCCGTCTCGCTCATCACCGCCTGCGGACCGTGGTGGCGCTCGGCGAGGGCCCGTTCCTCAGGCGTGGCGAAGCGCGTGCGCATGGAGGCGCCGAGATGCCGGGCGCGCTCGATGATGCGCCGGCCGATGCCGATGCGCTCGGCCTCGAACGCCTTCAGCGCCGTCTCCACGTCGTCGTGGGCGTCGAGGGCCGCGGCGAGCGCAATGGCGTCGTCCGCCGCCTTGGCGACCCCGGCGCCGACATGCGGCCGCGCGACGAAGGCGGCGTCGCCGACGAGCGCGACGCGGCCGAGCGCCATCGCCGGCGTCTCGAGGTCGTAGATCGGCTGCAGGAAGGGCTGCTCGGTCAGCCGCACGAGCGCCCGGAACTGCGGCGCCAGCACGTCTTCGGCGTGCACCCGCATCTCGGCGATCACCGCCTTGGCGATGAGGGGAGGGGCGATCGAGAGCGCATGCGTCTCGCCGCTCTCGTCGGTCAGCAGCCGCGGCAGCTCCGTCGCCGCATCCGCCGGGCGGTACCAGACGAGGTTATAGAAGCGGCGCCCCGGGCGCAGGTCGTTGCCGGGCCCGGCGACCGGGTAGCCGAGCATCTGCTCGCCGGGCGGCAGGCAGAAGGCGAAGTATTCGAACAGGTCGCGGTGCACGTCGGGCGCAAAGGCGCTCTCGGCGACGAGCCCGCGCCAGGCGACGTAACCGGCATAGAGCGGCTGCACGTCCGGCAGGTATTGCGCCCGCACGCCGGAGCGGAACCCGTCCGCCGCGACGAGGAGGTCGCCCGCCTCGCGCGTGCCGTCGGCAAAATGCGCCACGACCTCGCCGCCGCGCTCCTCGACCCGTGCGAGCTCCTTGCCGAGGCGATAATGCTCATCGGGAAAGCCGTCCCGCAGCATCCCGAAGAGCTTGTT
>DAINQO010000073.1:0-13961 GCA_036742625.1 Microvirga sp. | reverse complement strand
GCGCCATGGTGAGACGGAGGGTCATGGCGCGCCCTACCTCTCCCCGCTTGCGGGGAGAGGCCGACTCGCGCCCGAGGCGCGAGCGGGTGAGGGGCTACGCCCTCTCCGGTCAGACCGTGATCCCTCACCCGGTCGCCGCTGTTGCGGCGACTCGACCTCTCCCTCCGGGAGAGGTTGTCGCGCACCTCTCATCCAGCGCTCCTCGCCCGGTCCCACGCCTGGCACAGCCTTCCGAACCGCGCCGCCATCTCGGCGACAGCCTCGTCATCCGGCATCGATCCGGCAAGCCATTTCTCCGCCGCCGCGGCGAAGATCGTGCGGCCGATGGCGAAGCCCTTCACCACCGGGTTTTGCGCCGCGAGGGCGAAGGCCGCGACGAGCTCTTCCTCCGGCGCCTCGAGGCCGAGGAGCACGACGCCGCGGCAGTACGGATCGCCGGCCCCGATCGTGTCCTCGATTGCACGCCAGCCGGCGGCGCTCGTCTGCGGCTCGAGCTTCCACCAATCGGGCTTGAGGCCGAGGGCATAGAGCCGCTCGAGCACGTCGGCGGCGGTCGTATCCGCCACCACGCCGTGCTTCGACGCGATGATCTCGATCAGAAGCTCGCGGCCGGTCGTGCGGCAGGCATCCTGCACCGCGACGAGCGCCGCCTCCTGCCGCGCCATGAGCTCCGGCGGATCGCCGGGATGGTAGAAGCACAGGCATTTCACGGTGTGCGCGAGCGGCCACTCCGCAAGATGCGAGCCGAGGTCCGGCGTCTCGAAGGCGAGCGGGCGCGAGCCCGGTTTCTCCACCGGACGCCCGATCCAGAAGCCGTGCTCCGCCGCCTCGAACAGCGCCTCGCGGCCATAGGTGCCGTCGAGAAGAAGGCCCCAACCTCTCCCGGAGGGAGAGGTCGAGACGGCGGAGCCGTCCGGGTGAGGGGGGCGCTCTATCCGGTAAGGCCGTAACCCCTCACCCGGTGCGTGCTTCGAGGCTCGCTCCGCTCGCACCTCAGCATGAGGAGATGGGAGTTCGCGATCAACACCACTCCCCTCATGCTGAGGTGCGAGGCCGGGAGGCCGAGCCTCGAAGCACGCACCGGCGGTCGACGCCGCGACTTGCGCCACCGCCCGCACGGCGAGCCGCTTGAACCCCGAAATCCTCTCCCGCCCGACCCCGAGCCGGTCCGCCATCGCCTCGAGCTGCCAGCGGTGGTCGATGGCAAGCGCCTTGAGGGTCGCGGGCGCCGGCCGGCGCGTCGTCGCCCAATGGATGTGGCCGAGCGCCGGATCGAGCCGCAGGCGCGGCGTCGCGGCGCCGTGCCGGAGGAAATGCTGCAGCTCCTCCCAGGTCGGATACTCGGGCGAGCACAGGAGGCGCGACACCGCGAAGGCGCCGCAGGCGTTGGCGTAGGCGCAGGCCTGTTCCAGCGGTTCATCCCGAAGCCAGCCGCGCAGGAAGCCGCCCATGAAGGCGTCGCCGGCGCCGAGCACGTTGTAGACCTCGACCGGAAAGCCCGGTCCTTTGATCCCGTGCTCGAGGGAGCCCGGGATCGCGTCGGGGAAGACCACGCAGCCGATCGGGCCGCGCTTGCACACGAGCGTCGCCCGCGTGAGGGCGCGGATGCGGCGCAGCGCTTCGAGCGTGTCCTGCGAGCCGCCCAGGATGTGCAGCTCCTCCTCGGTGCCGACGATGAGGTCGCAGTCCGGCGCGATCGTCTGCAGGTGCGCCGTCACCGTGTCGGAGCGGATGTAGCGCTCCTCGCCGGCGCCGAGCCCGGCGAGCCCCCACAGGCTCGGGCGGTAGTCGACGTCGAAGGCGACGAGCCGTCCGGCGGCTTTCGCGGCGCGGATCGCCTTGCGGTTCATGGCGTCGGTGGTCGCGGTCGAAAAGTGCGTGCCCGAGAGGCACACGGCTTTGGCCGACGCGATGTAGCCCTCGTCGATGTCGTCCTCGACGAGCCCCATGTCGGCGCAGTCGTGGCGATAGAAGATCAGCGGGAAGCGCTTGTCGTCCTGCACGCCGAGGACCGCGAGCGCGGTAAGGCGCTTAGGGTCCGTCTTCACGCCGCGCGTGTCGACGCCCTCGCGCAGGAGCTGCTCGCGGATGAAGCGCCCGAAATGCTCGTCGCCGACGCGGGTGACGAGCCCGGCCTTGAGGCCGAGCCGCGACGCCCCGATCGCGGTGTTGGTCGGGCTGCCGCCGACCGACTTCGCGAACGACGCCATATCCTCGAGCCGCCCGCCGATCTGCTGCCCGTAGAGGTCGACCGAGGAGCGGCCGATCGTGACGACGTCGAGGGCGGGGCTCACTGGTGCACCTCTCCCGGAGGGAGAGGTCGAGACGGCGTCAGCCGTCCGGGTGAGGGGAGCGCTCCATCAGGGTGGGTGCTAATCTTGGGAAGCGTCAACTCGCCCGGCTCTCCATGACTCGCCAGACCGATATCGCCCGCCGCCTTCGCGCCGAAGCACCCGGCCCCGAAGAGGTGCTCTGGAAGGAACTGCGCAACCGCCGCCTCGATGGCTGGAAATTCCGGCGGCAGACGCCGATCGCCGGGTTCATCGTCGATTTCTGCTGCTGGGAAGCGCGACTGTCGATCGAGCTCGACGGGGCGCAGCATGCCGCCCAGCCGCTCGCCGACGGCGAGCGTCGTCGTGCGATCGAGGCCAACGGCTTCCTGGAAATCCGGTTCACCAATGACGAGGTGCGCGAGCGCCTGCAGTGGGTGCTGACGGAAATACGTCGCGCGCTCGATCTCGCGCGGGCGAAAGCGCCCCGCGAGGCGGCTGCGAGGTTCGAGCCCTAGAGCGGGATGACTTCTCGTCGAGTCGTCATCCCGCTCTACCTCTTTGTTTGAGCATGATCTTTTTCCGAAAACCGGTAGCCACTTTTCGGGATCATGCTTTAGCCGGAGAGAGCGTACGCCCTCACCCGGACGGCTGACGCCGTCTCGACCTCTCCCTGCGGGAGAGGTGGGCGCGCGTGCCCTTCTCAACGCTCGCCCTTCGTCGCCGGATGCGGGGCGCTCTCGTAGCAGCCGGCGACCGACTGGTCGAAATCGATCACCGCGCCGGTCATCAGCCCCGATTCGGCGCTGCAGAGGAAGGCGCAGGCGCGGGCGACCTCGTCCGGCTCGATGAGGCGTCCGAAGGGCTGCTCGGCGGCGGCCTTCGCGAGCCAGCCGTCGGTGGCGCCGTGGACGGTCCGCATGATGCGGTCCTCGCCCGGCGTGTTCATCCAGCCGATGTTGAGCGCGTTGACCCGGATGCGCCACGGCATCAGGCTGAAGGCGGCGTTCCTGGTCAGCGTCGCGAGCGCTCCTTTCGACATGCTGTAGGGCGTCAGGAAGGGCTGGCCGCCATGGGCCGACATCGACAGGATGTTGACCATCGCGCCCTTGACGCGCTCGCGCCGCATGAGCTTTGCCGCCTCCTGCATCAGGAAGAACGGCGCCCGCAGGTTCACCGCCACCATGCGGTCGAAGAGCTCCGGCGAGGTGTCGAAGATCGTGCCGCGATCGGTGATGCCGGCGGCGTTGACGAGGGCGTCGATGCGACCGAAGGCGCGCTCCGCCGCCGCCATGACGGCGCGGGCGTCGTCGACCGCGCCAAGGTCGGCGCGCACGAACACGGTGCGGCAGCCTTGGCCGGCAAGGTCGGCGGCGACCGCCTCGCCCTTGTCGCTCTGGCGCCCGCAGATCACGAGGCCCGCCGCGCCGCGCGCCGCAAACAGCCGCGCGATCGCCTCGCCCAAGCCTTGCGTGCCGCCGGTGACGACGGCGACCTTGCCGCCGAGCTGGCGGGTCGGTACATCGCTCATGAGGGCTTGGACCGGGGTCTGGGCACGCGCGCCGATGAAATTATAATTCCACCTGCCGGTCAACCTGGATCAAACGTTCTCTCGGGCTGCTCCACCGGCGCCCGGCGGGAATGTGAGAATACGACACTGGATTGGGAGAATACGAGCGGAAAATGCTGCGGATTGGGCTTCTCGGCGCCGGGCGGATCGGGCGCATCCACGGCGCCAATGTCGCCGCCCATCCGCGGGCCAGGCTCGCGGCCGTTGCCGACGCGGTGCCGGCGACGGCCGAGGCGCTTGCGGCGGCGACCGGCTCGCATGTCCGCGACCTCGACTCGATCATCGAGGACCGCGACATCGACGCCGTCGTGATCTGCACCCCGACCGACCTCCATGCCGGGCTGATCGAGCGTGCCGCGCGGGCCGGCAAGGCGGTTTTCTGCGAGAAGCCGGTCGACCTCGACGCGAGCCGGATTCGCAAATGCCTGGAGGTGGTTGCAGCGAGCGGCGCAACCCTCATGATCGGCTTCAACCGCCGCTTCGACCCGAGCTTTTCGGCGCTTGCCCGGCGCCTGCGCGTGGGCGAGATCGGCGCCGTCGAGATCGTCACGATCCTCTCCCGCGACCCCGCCCCGCCGCCGCCCGAGCACGCCGCCTGGTCGGGTGGGCTGTTTCGCGACATGATGATCCATGACCTTGATATGGCTCGCTTTCTGCTCGGCGAGGAGCCGGTCGAGGTGCACGCGGTCGGCGCTTGCCTCATCGACCCGGCGATCGGCGTCGCCGGCGACGTCGACACCGCCGCCGTGCTGCTCAAGACCGCGTCCGGCAGGATCGCCCAGATCTCGAACTCGCGCCGCGCCGCATACGGCTACGACCAGCGCATCGAAGTCCATGGTTCGACAGGGCTTTTGAGCGCCGGCAACCGGCAGGCGACGACCGTCGCCAAGGCTGATTCGGCGGGCTACTCGACCGACCCGGCGCTGCCCTTCTTCCTCGAGCGCTACGCCGAGGCCTATCGGGCCGAGCTCGACGCGTTCGTGGCCGCAGCGCTCGGCGAGGCGCCGGCTTCGCCCTCGGGGGAGGACGGCCTGCGGGCGCAGATCCTGGCCGACGCCGCGACCGAGGCGGCGCGCTCCGGTAGGCCGGTGCGGGTCGGCTAACCTCCAGTGTAATAAGCGAAATTACCGCTCGCCGCGCCGTTCGGCGACCGCGACCGCAAGGGTCATCGCGACGCAGAAGGTCGCGGCGAGCGAGCGGAAGCCGCCGACATCGGCCTCGACGATCTCGATCCGGGCGGTCGCCGACGGTGCCAGCGGCGAGAAGGCCGAGTCGGTGATAGCGACGACCGGAAAACCCCTGCCCGAGAAGGCGTTGGCGAGCTCAATCGTCGCCGGCGTATAGGGCGTAAAGCTGATCGCGATCAGCGCGTCGCCGTCGCGCGCGGCGCCGATCTGCTCGCCGGCAAGCGCCCCGACATGGTCGACGAGGTTCGCCGAAACCTGAAGTTTGCCAAGGGCATAGGCCAAATAGGAGGCGACCGGGAAGGCGCGCCTCAGCCCGAGAAGATGGATCGTCCCGGCGCCGGCCAAGACCGCGACCGCGCGCTCCAGATCCTCGGAGAGGACGGTGTCGTCGAGCTTGGCGAGCGAGAGCGCCGAGGAGGCGCTGAAGCGCTTAAGCAACCCGGCCGGGCCGTTCGGGGCCTCGGTCCTGAGCTTTGCCAGGCGCTCGCCGTAAGGCGGCCAGCGCTCGCGCAGGCGGTGCCGGAAGACCTCCTGCAGCTCCGAAAAGCCGTTATAGCCCAGCGCCTTGGCGAAGCGAATCAAGGCGGAGGGCTGGATCGCGGCGGCCTCCGCGACCGAGGCCACGGTGCCGAAGGCGATCTCGTCCGGATGGGCAAGCGCATATTCGGCGGCGCGCACGAGCCGCGACGGCAGGCCGTCGCGCCGGTCGAGCAGCAGCGCCCGAAAGCGCTCGAAATCGCGCGGCGGCGCCTCGCCGGGCCGCCCTTCCGTCCCGTTCTCGCGCGCCCTCACCGGCGCCATCCGCAACTCGCTCCGATCGGCGGGCTTTTCGCGGCCGTTTCGCGCCGCATTGACACCCCGACCCTCAGAATGGAATGGATATTCCAAAACCACAAGCGCCGGCTGCTTTGTTCCGGCGCGTCGGGAGGCGAGGGGCGTTGAGCGCATCCGGCACGGATCTCGAGCACCGGCTCCTCGCCGCCTCGGCGATCGCGCGCGAGGCCGGCGCGCTCGCCCGCCGCCGCTTCCGCGACCGCCCCTCGGCGCTCGCCATCGCCTTCAAGGGCCCGCAGGACTACGTGCTCGCAAGCGACGCCGAGGTCGAGGCGCTGATCCGGCTGCGCCTGCACGAGGCGTTCCCCGAGGACGCCTTCTTCGGTGAGGAGGAGGGCGGCGCGTTGGGCCAATCCGGCCAGGGAGCCTGGGTTGTCGACCCTATCGACGGCACCGCGAACTTCGCCCGCGGCATCCCGCATTACTGCGTCTCGCTTGGCTTTGTCCGCGCCGGCGAGGCGCTGATCGGCGTCATCTACGACCCGGCCCACAACCAGCTTTACGCCGCGGCGCGCGGACGCGGCGCGACGCTCGACGGCGAGATCATCCGGGTCAGCGGCCTTGGCGACATCGCCCAGGCGACGATCGAGGCCGGCTGGTCGACGCGCGTTCCACACGAGGCTTACGTCGGCGTCGTCGCGCGCCTGAAGCAGGCCGGCGCCGCCGTCCGCCGCGGCGGCTCAGGTGCGCTCGCGCTCGCCTATGTCGCCGCCGGGCGCATGGAAGCCTATGTCGAGCTCCACATGAACGCCTGGGACGCGCTGGCGGGCTTGGTGCTGGTGCGCGAGGCCGGCGGGTGGGTGAACGATTATCTGGCGGGGGAGGGGCTGACGGAGGGGAACGCGATTCTGGCGTGCACGCCGGAGCTGGCCGAGGTGCTGGGAGAGCTGACGGAGGTGTGCTGAGGCGATGCGCCGCGACGGCCGGGGAGGGCGGGCGGAGCGGCCCCCTTCGGCGCGCCGCTTACCAGCGCGCCACCGCCCAGGCCAAGCAGACGAGGCCGAGGCTGGTCGCGAGCATCAGCATGTCGAGCGCGCGCATCGGGCGAACTCGTGGGGCGCGGGTGGTGTCGCCCGCTAAGCCGCGCTCGACAGGAAGGCCTCGAGCTCGTCCTCGAGCGCGAGCTTTGCCGACGGGTCATGCGTCCGCTCGAGCGCGCGCGCCAGGAGCTCGCGCAGCTGCGCGACGCTGAGGAGCACCAGCCGGTCGCGGCCGTTGCGGGTGATCACGACGGGCTCGTGCAGCGCCACGTCCGAATGCACGCTGAAATGACGAACCAACTCCGCGCTCGAAATACGCCGCATCGACCTGCCCACCCCGCGACCTGTTCCGCCGCACATTTGAGGGCGCAATGGTTCACCCGATCTTGTCGAACGGGGGTCATTCCGGGGTGATTTCGAGGCCAAAGCGTGGCCGTGGCGGAAGCCTCTCTCCCGCCGGCGCGCTAGGCGGCGCTCGCGAGCGCGCCGGCGCGGATCGAATCGCCGAACGCCGCGACGAGCCTGACCTCGAGCTTGCCGCCCATCCCGGCGAGGATCGCGAGCGCGTCCTCGGCCGGAAGGGGCGGCTTGTAGGAGCGGCGCTCGGTCAGGGCGGCGTAGATGTCGCAGATCGTCAAGAGCCGGACGAGGTCGCCGATCTCGGGCCCGCGCAGGCCGTCGGGATAGCCCGAGCCGTCGAGCATCTCGTGATGGTGGCGCACCGCGTCGAGCGTTACCGGATCGCATTCGCCGCCGTCGCGGAGGAGCTCGAAGCCGGCGGCCGGATGGGTGCGCATGATCGCCTGCTCGGCGTCGTCGAGCCGCCCAGGCTTGTTGAGGATGGCGTAGGGGATCCTCGCCTTGCCGACGTCGTGGACGAGCGCGGCGCGCGTCAGGCGGCGCTGATCGGGGCGCGAGAAGCCGAGATGCTGTGCGAAGTTCGCGGCGAGGCCGGCGACGAGGAGACAGTGCTGGTAGGTGCCGTCGTCGTAGGCCCATACAGTGTCGAGCCAGCGGCTGAGGCCGCCCGCCGCCATGGCGTCGAGGACCGGATCGAGGCCGCGCTCGACGAGCGCCATGCTTGGCGCAACCCCGTCCTGCGCGGCGCGGAAGAGCCCGCCGAGAATGTCCCCGGTCCGTGCCGCCGAGACCTGGACCAGGCGGTCCGGGACGGACTGCTCCGGGCTCAGGATTTTGACGAGCGCGTGCGTCACGGTTTCGGGCGCGGCGTCGGCCGGCATGCATGCGCCGGCGCCAAGCGCCTTTGCCTGGAGCACCGCCTCGCGGGTGACCTGCCGCAGCAGGCACAACAACGGCAGCGCCGCGTCGGCGTAGCGGAGCTGAAGCCGGCGTAGGCAATTCACCGATTGCGCGCGCCCGAGCGTGAGATCGGCGACGACGGCGGCAAGCGACCCCTGCCGGCTCCAATCCTCCTCCGGCCCGACGACCGTGATATCGGCGACGGCGTGCAGGGCATCGCTGAGGGCGACATTCGGGGTCGGGCGATCCGTGACGAGCACCACGGTCTGGGCTGAGCCGCCGGCGTGAGGCGGCCTGGCAAGGCCTTGCATCGCAGTTGCTCGACCGTCTCGAGGGTGTGCGGAGCGGCGTTGCGGAGCCTTGCCGCCCGGCTCCGGCGCGCGGCACCAAACGAGGGCAGCCTAGATCGGATGTCTTAAGCCGTACTTACTTCGCCGGCTCTCACAGGAGTCCGCTGCGGAAGGCGGGCCCGCGGTCCCGCGCCTTCGCCATCCCCGCTTATCGTGAGGTGCCCGGGGAACCGGACCTTGACCGTTCCGGTTATGGTGTGGAAACGGCTTGCCGGCGGCGGCGCAGGCTTCGTCCGCCGTCTCTCCAATCCTTCCGAAGGCTATGAACGACGCCCGTCCCGCCGTGCTGAAGAGCCCGCCCCGCGCCTCGACCGGCATTTCCGGCCTCGACGACGTGCTGCGCGGCGGCCTGCTCGCCAATCGCGTCTATCTCGTCGAGGGCGCGCCTGGCGCCGGCAAGACCACGCTGGCGCTGCAGTTCCTGCTCGAGGGCCGCCACCTCGGCGAGGCCGGCCTCTACGTCACGCTCTCCGAATCCGAGGAGGAGCTGCGCGCCGTCGCAGCGAGCCATCACTGGTCGCTCGACGGCATCGACCTGTTCGAGTTCGCCTCGGCCGAGAGGGCCCTGTCGCTCGACCAGGAGCAGACGCTGCTCCATCCCTGGGAGGTCGAGCTTGGCGAGACCATGAAGGCGATCCTCGACAAGGTGAAGGCGGTGCAGCCGAAGCGCGTCGTCTTCGATAGCCTGTCCGAGATGCGGCTTCTCGCCCAGGACCCGCTGCGCTACCGGCGCCAGATCCTCGCTCTCAAGCAATACTTCACCGGCCAGGACTGCACGGTGCTGCTGCTCGACGACCTCACCGGCGGCCCGACCGATCTGCAGCTGCACAGCATCTGCCACGGCGTCATCGCCCTCGAGCGCCTGACGATGGAGTTCGGCGCGGCGCGGCGCCGCATCGAGGTGCAGAAGATGCGCGGCTCGGCCATTCTCGAAGGCTGGCACGATTACGTCATCCGCCCGGGCGGGCTCGACGTCTTCCCGCGGCTCGTCGCCGCCCACCATCACCGCGATTTCCTGACCGAGCAGATCGAGAGCGGCGTGCCCGAGCTCGACGCGCTCCTCGACGGCGGCCCGCTGCGGGGCACGAGCACGCTCGTCCTCGGGCCGGCCGGCATCGGCAAGACCTCGATCGCGCTGCAATACATGCTGGCTGCCGCCCACCGCGGCGAGCGCAGCGCGATCTATGAGTTCGACGAGCGCGCCGGGACGCTGGTCACGCGCTCGAAGAAGCTCGGCATCGACATCGAGCCGCAGATCCGGGCCGGCCTCGTGTCGCTGCGCCAGCTCGATCCGGCCGAGCTCGCGCCGGGCGAGTTCGCCTGGATCGTGCGCCAGGACGTCGAGCGGGTCGGCGCCCGGGTGATCGTCATCGACAGCCTGACCGGGTACATGGCAGCGATGCCCGAGGAGAAGCAGCTGCTGCTGCAGGTGCACGAGCTCCTGTCCTACCTCAGCCAAGTTGGCGTCGCGACGTTCCTGATCAGTCCCCAGCTCGGCCTCGTCGGCAACATGCAATCGACGCTCAACATCAGCTATATCGCCGACGCGGTGCTGCTGCTGCGGTTCTTCGAGTCCGGAGGGCGCATCCGCAAGGCGGTATCGGTGATCAAGAACCGCGGCGGCGCGCACGAGGACACGATCCGCGAGTTCACGATGGGCGCGAGCGGCATCAAGGTCGGCGCGCCGCTCACGGAGTTCGAGGGCGTGCTGACCGGCGTGCCGCGCTACGTCGGCGGGGCAGGAGGCCTCATGCGCGGCCAAGCGGCGGACCCTCAGACGTGAGGGGCAAGACTGACGCCGGTCCGGTCATCATCCTGGCCCCGACCGGCCGCGACGCGGAGAGCGCCTGCCGGCTCCTGAAGGGAGCCCGGATCGATTGCCGGATCTGCCCGGACTACGAAGCCTTCGCGGCATCGATCGGCGATGGCATCGGGGCCGCGCTCGTCGAGGAGGAGGCGCTGTCGCGCCAGGATCTCGCCGGCCTCAAGCGGCATCTCGACCAGCGCCCGCCCTGGTCCGACCCGCCCTTCGTGGTCCTGACCCGCGAGGCGAACGCGCTGCGCAAGGGCCTGCCGCACCTGCATTTGAGCGAGGTGCTCGGCAACGTGATGTTCCTCGAGCGCCCGCTGCACGGCCTGACGCTCGTCAGCGCGGTGCAATCGGCGTTGCGGGCGCGCCGCCGCCAGCTACAGGTCCGCGATTACCTGATCCAGCAGGAGCGCGCCGCGGCCGCGCTCGCGGAAGGCGAGGCGAGGCTGCGCATCGCCATGGAGGCGGGCGATTTCGGCGCCTGGGAATACGCCGTCGACACCGGCGAGCTCACCGCGTCGGAGACCTTCAAGGCGAATTTCGGCCGGGCGCCCGACGAAGCTTTTTCCTACGCGGATCTCGTCGCGACGCTGCACCCGGAGGAGCGCGAGCGCCAGGCGGCGGGGCTGCGCCGGGCGATCGCCGAGCGCGCGAGCTTCGACAGCGAGTACCGCGTGGTCTGGCCCGACGGCAGCCCGCACTGCGTGCAGATCCGCGGACGGGCTATCGATCGGGACGATGGCTCGCTGCGTCTCGTCGGCGTCTCGCAGGACGTCACCGAGCGCAAGACCGCCGAGGAGCGCCGCGAGCTTCTCCTCAACGAGCTCAATCATCGGGTCAAGAACACGTTGGCGACGGTGCAATCGATCGCCGCGCAGACGGCGCGCGGCGCCGGCTCGATCGAGGAGTTCAGCGAGGCCTTCGAGGCGCGCCTCCTCGCCATCTCCAAGACCCACAATCTCCTGACCGAGAGCGAGTGGCAGGGCGCCGAGCTGCACGAGATCCTCGCCAACGAAGCCGCCGCCTACCGCAACGGCGACGGTGCCGCGCGGGTGCGTCTCGACGGCGAGCCGGTCATGCTGCCGGCGAAGACCGCGCTCGTCGCCGGCATGGTCTTCCACGAGATGCTGACCAACGCGGCGAAGTACGGCGCGCTGTCGAAACCGGCCGGTCGGGTCGAGGTTGGCTGGCGCGTCGATCGCCGCATCAACGGCGGCGAGGTGCGCCTCAACTGGATCGAGCGCGGTGGCCCGCCGGTCGCGCCGCGCAAGAGCAAGGGCTTCGGCTCGCGCCTGATCGAGCGCGGCCTCGAGCAGGAGGCCGGCGGCTCGGTCGATTTCGACTTCGCCCCCGCAGGGCTGCGCTGCGAGATCCGCATCCCGCTCGGCGGCGCGCATTGAGGCGGCGGCCGCGTCCGAGGCTGCCCACCGGTGTCGATTTCGGGAGGCGCGAACCGGTGCGGGCACGTGCTCTTCACGCTCTCGATTAACCGACGATCTTTACTCTTCTTGCCCCGGAACGCCGCCCTTCAGCAACAGCGGGCGAGTTTTCACCATATGCCGAGTTTAGCCGTGCGGCTCTCTTGTATCATTCAAATTTTATGCGATTTTGAGATACCTAACAGATCGTAAAAGCGTGAGTGGCGTTTCAAAGCGCTGACGTTCGTCAAGACCCGACATCGGCCGCATGCCCTATCGCCGCCTTCGGGCGACGGCTGGACACGTGCGCCGGACCGAAGGCCTCGCCGCGAGGAGGTGATTTTGAGTCTCGAAACGACAGCCGCAACATCCGGCACCCGCCGCTTCTACTTCCATCTCGAGTTCAAGGGCCATGTGCTGCGCGATCGGCGCGGCGAGGAACTCGCAAGCCGCATCGCCGCCAGGGAGCGAGGCTTCGCGATCGCGCGGGCGATCGTCGGCCGCCGCGGCACCGGCCGGCTCGATCCAGAGGTCTGCGTCCTCAAGGTCGCCGACGATCACAGCACCTGGCTGACGATCGAGGTCGCCGATTGGGCCCGCAATGCGCGCAGCCGCGACGCGACCGCCCGCTCGACAGCGCCGAGGGGTGCGGGGCGGAAGCCAGCCGCGCAGCTGAAAAGCCGGGCCGGCTAGCCCGCAGGCGCGACGCGATGACGACCGAAGCCGATCAGCCGGCCGACGCCGACCCGCCGGAGGAGCGGTGGAGCTTCATCGCCTCGACCGCGCTCGTGATCGCGCTCGCCTACTCGATCGAGGAAAAGGCGCCCGAGGTCGGCGAGGAGGCTGAACATATCCGCCGCCTCGCGCGCCGTTCCCTGCTGAAGGCCCGAGACGATACGCCGGCCTGAGCAAGACTGAACCGGGACGAGGCGCCGCGCCGGCCCCGCCGTTGACCGCCCTAGGGGCAGACCGAGGTCCGGATGAGGGTGTAGTGGTCGGGCTCGATCGTGCGGCGGGTCTGGATGTAGACCGCAGGCTCGCGCACGCGGTTCCACTTCGTCGGGTGGATCTCCCACTCGTGGTATTCGCCGCGGACACGCCTGCCGCGGGTGTTCACGAGCACCCGCGCCGGGACATACTCCTTGTTGTAGCACTCGACGTAGCGGCCTCGGGTCTCGTCGACGACCATGGTCCTCGACGACGCCGCGCCGGCATAGAGCAGAATGCCGGATGCCGCGACCGCACAGCTCAACGCAACTTTGAACATCGACTCCTCCGTAGCATGGCCCCCTGAACGAGGCGGCCCCGCAACTGTCGATAATACCTTACTTTATGTCAAGTATGTAATTACCGGAAACTCTGAGTGGCGGATCGGTTTGAGGTTCGGGCAACCACGTTGCGCGATCGGCCGGCGCAACCAGGGCGGTCGAGTTGGCCCCCGGGCCCAAAAGGTCTATCTTCGGACTTTGGGATCGAGCGGTTCGATGCAGCGCGTCTCCAGTGCGGAACTTGTCCGGAGCTTCAGCGTCCATACCGATGCGGCGCTCGCCGAGCCGATCGTCATCACCCGCAACGGTCGCGACCGGCTCGTGATCCTGAACGTCGACCTCTATCGCGACATCCTGGCGCTGGCGCTCCTGCACAAAGGCGAGGACGCCCGCCTCAAGCGCATCGCCGAGGAGTTCCGGGCGCTCTCGGTCGGCGACGAGGCGCTCGCGCCGGCGGCGAAGAAGCACAAGGCCTGATCCCTTGGGGCGCTGATCGCCGCTGCGCCGTTAGCCGAACCTTATGGGGAACGCGCTTTAAGGCGGCGTTTCACGCCGTGTCA
This sequence comes from Microvirga sp., assembly GCA_036742625.1. Classification (GTDB taxonomy): domain Bacteria; phylum Pseudomonadota; class Alphaproteobacteria; order Rhizobiales; family Beijerinckiaceae; genus JAJKJG01. The sequence goes on along the minus strand of DAINQO010000073.1, from coordinate 454 downwards.
TGATTCTTCAAGCATGTTCCTGAGGGCGACGCCAAGCTTTTCGCCCGTAGAAACCGTGCCGTCAGTGGCGGGCGTTCGTGTCGACCTATTCGAAGACGTTGCGGTCTCTTGCCGTTGCCTTTTCTGTCGCAGCGCTCGCGGAAGCGTCGGCAATGCCTTCCGCAGACGCCGATCAACGCTCGATCCGCTGCGATCGTACGCGCATCGCCGGCGACGGGCCGGTCCGGGTCTGTGAATCCAAGGCGCGCGTTACGATCGAGCCGGCGCTCGATGGCGCCGGGCGCGACCTGCCGGACGAGGCGCTCGCGCCGGCGTCGTTCCTGGCGCGCGCGCATCGCAGCGGCGCAGAGCTCAAGACCCAGCTCGATCTTGCCTTCGGGGCGCGGCTGCAATCGGAATCGCGGCCCGGTCGCCGGCGGGAGCGTCATCGCGGCGGGTTCCGGGCGGGCGGCGG
>DAINQO010000072.1:3086-14274 GCA_036742625.1 Microvirga sp. | reverse complement strand
GTGGAGCGCCTACCGGGCGGAGCTCGAGCGCCGCTTCCGCCAGGACGTGATCGTCGTCCGGGCGCAGGCGATCGAGCAGCTCTAAAAGCATGATCCCGAAAAGTGGCGACCGGTTTTCGGAAAAGATCATGCTCAATCCGGGATGGAACGATCCCGGCCGGCGCAGGGTTTCCATCCTCCGGACGATCGCTTCCCCCATCTGGAGCATTCCTTGCAGACGAAACGGTGGATCGTCTTCGCCGCGGCCGTGCTGGCGCTGCCGGCCTTCCTGGGAGAACGAGCCATGGCCGGCGAGGATTTGAGCTTCACGAGCGGCGGGACGCGGATCGCGGTCGAGCGTTTCGACGCCGCCGGCGGCGGGCGCCGCCCCGCGATCCTGCTCCTCCACGGCGCCGACGGCTTCACCCGCGGCGACGGCCGCTACCGCCTCGGCGCGCAGGTGCTCGCCGCGGCGGGCTATCACGTCTTCCTGCCGCACTATCTCGAGCGCACCGGACAGGCGCGCGCCGCCCATTCGACAATCGGCCGCAACTTCCCGCTCTGGCGCGAGACCGTCGGCGATGCGCTCGATTTCGTGGAGCGCCAGCCCGGCGTCGATGCGCACCGGATCGGCATCGTCGGGACCTCGCTCGGCGGCGCGCTCGGCGTGACGGTCGCGGCCGCCGACCGGCGCGTCAGGGCGCTCGTCGACTATTTCGGCTTCCTGCCCGAGGCGCTGCGGGAGAAGGCTAGCCGGCTGCCGCCGACGCTCGTCCTGCATGGCGCCCGGGATGCGATCGTGCCGGTCGCGAACGCGCATGCGCTCGAAGCGCTGCTGCAGCGCCTACGCGTCCCTCACGAGGTGCATGTCTATCCGGACCAGGCGCACGGATTTCACGGCGCCGCCCAGTTCGACGCCGCCCAGCGCACGGCGGCGTTCCTGAACCGACATCTCGGGCCCGGCGCGGCGGCGCTCGCGCCCGAAGCGGTGCCGAGCGAGGCGGATTAGCGGGGAGGGCAATGGCGTAGTGGCGCCGGCCGCGGCTATTCGCTATTCGCCTCAAGGCCCCCAATCGCGAGACATCATGACAGACGCGCCGACGGCCCCGGCCAATCCCTTCTTTGCCCCTTGGGCGACGCCTTTCGGGCTGCCGCCGTTCGAGCGCATCGCGCCGGAGCATTATCGGCCGGCCTTCGACCGGGCGCTCGAGGCGCATATCGGCGAGATCGAGGCGATCGCCGGCGATGCCGCGACGCCGAGCTTCGCCAACACCGTCGTGGCGATGGAGCGCGGCGGCCGCGAGCTTCGCCGGGTCGCGGCGGTGTTCTTCAACCTCGCCGGCAGCGACAGCAACGACGCTTTGCAGGCGATCGAGCGCGAGATCGCGCCGCGCCTGTCCCGCCATCGCAGCGCGATCTACATGAACGAAGCGCTGTACCGGCGCGTCGCGGCGCTGTTCGAGCGGCGCGACGAGCTCGGCCTCGACGCCGAAGAGGCGCGCGTCCTCGACCGCTACCACACGCATTTCGTCCGCGCCGGTGCGCAGCTCGCGCCGGAGGCGAAGGCGCGCCTGGCGACGATCCTCGAGCGTCTCGCGACGCTCGGCACGCAGTTCTCGCAGAACATCCTCGCCGACGAGAAGGCCTATACGCTCGTGCTCGACGGCGAGGCCGATCTCGCCGGCCTGCCGGACTTCCTCCGCGCCGCGGCGGCCCGCGCCGGCGAGGAGCGCGGCCTTCCGGGCAAGCACGTCATCACGCTGTCGCGCTCCTCGATCGAGCCGTTCCTGACCTTCTCGGCCCGCCGCGACCTGCGCGAGAAGGCGTTCCTCGCCTGGATCGGCCGCGGCGATAACGGCGGCGACACCGACAACAAGGCGATCATCGCCGAGATCGTGGCCTTGCGCGCCGAGCGGGCGCGGCTCATGGGCTATGAGAGCTTTGCCGCCTACAAGCTCGCCGACACCATGGCGAAGACCCCGGAGGCGGCGCTCGAGCTTTTGCGCAATGTCTGGACGCCGGCGGTGGCGCGTGCCGGGCGCGAGCGCGACGCCCTGCAGGAGCTGGTGCGGGAGGAGGGCGGGAATTTCGAGCTCGCGCCGTGGGACTGGCGCTACTACGCCGAGAAGCTGCGCCGCCGCGAGCACGACCTCGACGAGGCCGAGATCAAGCCGTACCTCCAGCTCGAGCGCGTCGTCGAGGCGGCCTTCGACACCGCCGGGCGGCTCTTCGGGCTCGACTTCGCCGAGATCCGCGACGCGCCGCGCTACCATCCCGACGTGCGCATCTGGGAGGTGACCCGCGACGGCCGCCATGTCGGGCTGTTCCTCGGCGACTATTTCGCCCGGCCCTCGAAGCGCAGCGGCGCCTGGATGAGCTCATTCCGCTCGCAGGAGAAGCTCGCCGGCGAGATCCGGCCGATCATCGTCAACGTCTCGAACTTCGCGAAGAGCGACCCTGCCCTTCTCGGCTTCGACGACGCCCGCACCCTGTTCCACGAGTTCGGCCACGCGCTGCACGGGCTGTTGTCCGACGTCACCTACCCGCTTCTCGCCGGCACCGCGGTGCCGACCGACTTCGTCGAGCTGCCGTCGCAGCTCTACGAGCACTGGTTCGAGCAGCCGCAGGTGCTGCGCCGCTTCGCGCTGCATTACCGCACCGGCGAGCCGATGCCGGAGGCGCTGCTCCAGCGCGTGCTTGCCGCCCGCACCTTCAACCAGGGCTTCGCGACCGTCGAATACACCTCGTCGGCCCTCGTCGACATGGACCTGCACCAGCTCGGCTCCGCCGAGGACCTCGACGTCGGCGCCTTCGAGAAGGCGGCGCTTGCCCGCATCGGCATGCCGCGCGAGATCGTCATGCGGCACCGCACGCCGCATTTCTCCCACATCTTCTCGGGCGACGGCTATTCGGCCGGCTATTACAGCTATCTGTGGTCGGAGGTGCTCGACGCCGACGCCTTCGACGCCTTCCGCGAGGCCGGCGACATCTTCGACCGCGACACGGCGCGAAAGCTGCACGAGTTTATCTACGCGGCCGGAAACCGGCGCCCGCCGGACGACGCCTACCGCGCCTTCCGAGGGCGCATGCCGTCGATCCAGGCGCTCTTGAAGAAGCGCGGCCTCGCCGAGGCGCCGACCGACGCGCGGGCGGGCTGACTAGGCTACGCTCTTCTGCAGCCGCTCGGTCCAGTCGCGCAGCGCGACGAGGAGCTTGCGGATGAACTCGCGCGTCGGCTCGTCGGTGAGGTTGCCGTCGGCGTCGAACTTGTTCTGCGCCTGGCCGATCATCACCTCGGGCCGGTTCACCGGCATGGCGTTGAGGAAGATCAGCATCTGGCGCAGATGGTACTGCGCCCGCGCCGAGCCGAAGAGGCCGGGGCTCGCCCCCATGATGGCGACGGGCTTGGCCTCGAACGGCTGGCTCGGGGGCCGCGAGGCCCAGTCGATGGCGTTCTTGAGCACGCCCGAGATCGAGTAATTGTACTCCGGGGTCACCAGCAGGACCGCGTCCGCGGCGGCGATCTGGGCCCGCAGGCGCTCGGCCGGGGGCGGGAAGCCGGCGGCGCGGACGTCGTCGTTATAGAGCGGCAGGTCGCCGATCTCGGCGCGCTCGATCGTCATGCCCTCGGGGGCGAGCCCCTGGGCGGCGCGCAGCGCAGCGGTGTTGAACGAGCCCTTCCGCAGGCTGCCGGAAATGCCGATCACGTTCATGGCCGCTCCTTCCAGGAGCGGCCTGTTTGGCACGCGCCGGCCGGCTTGCAAACCGGGAGCGTCCGGGGCGGCGGCCCGGCCCGGTAACGTTTTCGTAAAGCCGCATGGTTACTCATGGACAAACGACCGTGGGGACCACGTCCATGAGCGAGAGCCTAGAGCCGCGAGACAGCCAGCCGAAAGAGACGCCGGTCGCGAAGGCCGACGCGAGCCACAAGGCCGAGACCGCCGTCGCGGCCGAGGCCGCAAAGCCCGACGCCGCGGCGGCGAGCCCCGCGCCGGTCGAGATCGAGGTCGCGCCGGAGCCGCGGCCCGCGCCCGCGGCCGAAGCGCCGGCCCGCCGCCGTTCGCTCTCTCCCTATGCTGCGAAAGCCGCCGCGCTCGCCGGCGCGGTCGCGATCGGCTGGGCCGCCGGACACGCGACATCGGCGACGCGGCGGACCGCCGATCCGGCCTCGAAGGCGCTCCTTGCCGTCGACTGGAACGGGGTCGCGTCCGGCCTGCAGAAGAGCCAGGCCGATGCCGTCCGCATGGCGGCCGATGTCCAGGCCCTCAAGGGCACGCTCGCCGGCCTCAAGGATTCCATCGACCGCGGGAAGCAGGAGGCTGCGGGCCGCTTCGCCCAGGTCACCGAGCGCCTCGACCGGACCCAGAAGATCGAGCAGGAGGTCGCGACCCGGGTCTCCGCCCTGGCCGAGCGCGTCGACTCAGGCCCGAGGCTCGCCCAGATCGTCGAGCGTCTCGACCGAATGGAGAAGCCGGCGGTGGTGGGGCACGTGAAGCCCACTGCGACCGTCGCGTCCGCCGCCGAGGTCCCGCTTCGCACCGGCAGCATCCCGGAGCAGAAGCCGGTGCCGCCGTCCGACGTCGGACGCTCCGAGCAGTCGAAAACCGAGGGCAAGGCCGAGGCGAAGCCGGAGCCCAAGGCCGCCATCGAAGGCTGGGTCCTGCGCGAGGTCTATGACGGGGTGGCGCTGATCGAGGGGCGCAACAAGCGCCTGCTCGAGGTCGCGCCCGGCCAGTCGCTCACCGGCATCGGCCGCGTCGAGGCGATCGAGAAGCGCGGCCGATCCTGGGTCGTGGTCACGAACCGCGGGATCATCACCTCGCAGCCCTGGTGACCGTCGACCGAGCTTTTCGGAAAAACACCCCAATGCCAGCGCCCGGCTCTGCCGGGCGTTCTTCTTTGCTTGGACCCTGAGTTACTCCGCCGCGAGCGCGGCGAAGACGCCCGGGTGCATCTCTTCGTCGGTCTCGCCGATCTCGATCGTGATCGGCCTGGCGGCATCGGCCATGCGCAGGTCGCGCACGCCGAGAATGTCGTTGATCTTCCGGCGGCGGCCGCGACGGCCGGTCTCGAGGACCGAGCGCAGGAGCTCGGCGCCGTCCGGGTCGCTGTCGAGGAACATGGCGTTCATGATGGGCATGTGCGGACTTCCTACTCGGGGGTAAGACCGCGCCCGGTACTCACGAGGCGAGGGATACTGGTGGAGAACGGCCGAGCTTCGATCGGGTTTCGGCCGTCGCGCAAAAAAACCTTCAGGCTTTCGGGCCGATGGTCGGAACACTACCGGCCCGGAACCTTGGGCTAGCGCAGCACGACGACCCGGGTGCCGACCTTGACGCGATTGTAGAGGTCGATCACGTCGGCGTTGGTCATCCGGATGCAGCCGGACGAAACCGCCGTCCCGATCGTGTCCGGCTCGTTCGAGCCGTGGATGCGGTAGAGCGTGCCGCCGAGATACATGGCGCGGGCGCCGAGCGGGTTCGCCTCGCCGCCGACCATGTGGCGCGGCAGATCCGGGCGGCGCTTCAGCATCTGGGCCGGCGGCGTCCAATCCGGCCACTCGGCCTTGCGGGCGACGGTCTTCGTCCCGGCCCAGGTGAAGCCGGGGCGGCCGACGCCGACCCCGTAGCGAATGGCGGTGCCGTTGCCGAGCACGTAGTAGAGGCGGCGCTCGGAGGTCGAGACCACGATCGTGCCGGGCGAATAGCCCGAGAAGGCGACGACCTCGCGCGGGATCGGCGAGATCTGGACGTTCGAGCTCGGATCGTTGCGGTAGTACTGCTGCGCCTGGGTCTGCTGCTCGGACTGGAAGAGCAGATGGAAGAAGGCGTTGGCGGAGCCGGCGCTCGAGGCGAGAGCGGCACCGGCGATGACGGCTGCGGTAGCGAAGCGACGCATGACTTTCCCCTGTTATCTGGACTTAAGGCTGGTTCGGATGATCGGTCCGTCGCTGCGAGGCGGCGGAGATTGATGAAGGCGCGGCTAGCGGCTCGCGACGCCGGTCGCCGGCACCCGCACCAGGACCGAGGTGTTGGCGCCTTCGCGCTTCTCGATCGTGACGGTGCGGACCGGCTTGCGGATCGTCGCGCCGTTCTCGGCGACGAGGCAGTCGCGGGAGATGTTCGGCCAGGTCTGGCTCGAGCAGGTCGGGTCCATGCTCTTGAGCTGGTCGCCCTTGCCGTCCTGGCGGACCTCCTTCACCGATCCGGTGGTCTCCGGGAGCGAGGCCGCGTAGGCGAGGCGCACCGGCGCCTGGATCTCCTCGGACGGGAGCACGCGGTCGTAGAAGGTCTTGCCGGCCGGCGCCGCATTGTCGCGCAGCTGCGGCAGGTCGTAGGCGGTCACGACGCCGGCGGAGAGCGCGGAGGCGAGACCGATCATCTTGAAGGTTGCGAACATTTTGGTTGACGCCCTCTTTTGCGGCCGATCCCCGTGGCCGTCATTTGATAGCGTCACCGTAAGAGGGCTCCTTTTCAGTGTGTTTGCGCACCAGGCGCTAAATGGTTTCGCCGAACTCGGGGTTTGTTTCGCGCTAGCGCCGGCGATGAAACAATGGCCGAATTGTCCTTAAGATTTTGAAAGAAAATTGCGCCGGCCGGCCGCGATGTTTCTACTGGTCCTGGCCGTCCGGGGAAAACACATAGCCGGCGCCGCGAATCGTGCGGATGATGCGCGGATGGTTCGGATCGGGCTCGACCTTCCGCCGGATGCGGGTGATGCGCACGTCGATGGCGCGGTCGAAGGCGTCGGGGTCGCGGGCGTTCGCGAGGTCGAGGAGCCGCTCGCGCGACAGCACCCGCCGCGGATGGTCGACGAAGGCCTTGAGGAGGTTGAACTCCGAGGTCGTCAGCGGGTGGTCGACGCCTTCGTCGTCCTGCAGCACGCGGGCCTCGATGTCGAGCCACTTCGTCCCGAAGCGAATCTTCTCCCGGGCGGCCCCGGCGGAGCCGGCGGCCGCCGCGGCCTGGCTCGCCCGGCGGATGACGGAGCGGATGCGCGCCACGAGCTCGCGCAGCTCGGCCGGCTTTGCCAGATAGTCGTCGGCGCCGAGTTCGAGGCCGACGACGCGGTCGATCGGGCTCGCGGTCGCGGTCAGCATGATGACCGGCACGTTGGTCGATTTCTTGAGGTCGCGGACGATCGACAGCCCGTCCTCCTCCGGCATGTTGAGGTCGAGCACGATGAGGTCCGGCTTGTCCTTGGCGAGGCACTGGCGCAGGCTCGCGCCGCCGTCGCACAGGGTGACCTTGAAGCCGTGCAGCTTGAGGTAGTCGCCGACCATGTCCCGGGCGGCGGGCTCGTCGTCGACGACGAAGATGTGCGGCGAAACGCTCATGGCTCGACCCAACGCTCGGTAGGCAGCAGAATCTCGAAGACCGCGCCCTTGCCCTGGCCCTCGCTCGCGGCCTCGATCGTGCCGCCGTGGAGCTCGACGATGCGCTTGGCGATCGACAGGCCGAGCCCGGTCGAGGTCTCGCCGCCCGTCGGGCGCGCCGAGAGGCGCTGGAAGCGGCCAAACAGGCGCGACATGTCCTCCCGGCTGAGGCCCGGGCCCTTGTCCTTGACGCGGATCGAGGCCTGGCCGCGCTTGCGTGCGACGGCGACGTCGATGGCGGCGCCCTTCGGGCTGTACTTGATCGCATTGCTGATCAGGTTGTCGATCGCCTCGGCGAGCCGGTCGTGGTCGCCGAGCAGCGTGACCTCCGGCGCCTTGCCGACCTTGATCGTCTGCTCCTTGCGGTCGGCGAGCGTGCGGTTCGCGCCGGCGACCTCGGCGACGAGCGCGCCGAGGTCGATCGGCTCCTTGCGGATCTGGATGTCGAGCGCGTCGCTCATCGCGTCGGCGATCAGGGTGTCGACCATCTCGGTGAGGCGCTTCGCCGAATCGCGGATATGGCCGATCTGCGCCGCCGCCGCGTCCTTCGCCAGCGGCTTTGCGGCAAGGAGCTCGGACAGCATCTCGGCCCGGCCGAGGATGACGCCGAGCGGGTTCTTGAGGTCGTGGGCGACGGTGCCGAGGATCTCGCTCTTGAAGCGGTTGGCGTGGCGCAGCTGCTCGGATTGGCCGGCAAGGCGCTCGTTCGCGGCCGTCAGCTCGCGGGTGCGGCTCTGGACGCGCTCCTCGAGACCGGCATTCGCCTGCTGCAGCTGCTCGTACAGGATGACGTTGTCGAAGGCGGCCGAGAGCCGGCTGCAGAACACCTCGACGAGCGCACGGTCGGTCTCGGACAGGCTCTTGCCGGCCTCGAGGATGACCACCACCTCGCGGCCGCTGCCGGTGCCGATGTAGAGCACCGAGCGCTCGCTGTGGAAGGCGTGCACCCGGCGCTCGAAGGCCTCCTCGACGAGCTTGCGCAATTCCGGCTCGAGGGTCGCGGGCGCGCGCCTGCCGACGAGCTTGCTGTAGCAGCCCGAGCCCGCCAGCACGGAGAACTTCTCGACCTGGTCGCCTTCCTCGCGCAGGACCAGGATGCCGGCGCATTCGACGTTGAGCAGCGAGGCGATCTGCGTCAGCACGCCCTCGGCGAGGCGCTGCATGGAGCGGAAATCGAACAGGCGCCCGGCAGCGTCGATGATGATCTCGAGCCCGCGGCGGGTCTCGATCATGCGCTGGAGCTGGAGATGGCTGCGCAGCGCTGCCGTCAGCGTCGTGAAGAGCTTGTCGGCGGTGAGCTCGGTCTTCGCCTTGTAGTCGTTGATGTCGTAGTCGACGATCACCCGCCGCTCCGGCGCCTGGCCGGGCTGGCCGGTGCGCAGGATGATGCGGACGGTCTCGTTCCTGAGCTCGTTGCGGATGTAGTCGACGAGCTCGAGCCCGGCGCCCTCGCTTTCCATGACGACGTCGAGCAGCACCACCGCGATGTCCGGATGCTGGCGCAAGAGCTCGCGGCCTTCCTGGGCCGAGTAGGCCGAGAGGATCTCGAGGCCCTGCCGGTTGAGCACGTAGTCGTAGAGCGCGAAGCGGGTGCCGTCATGGACCGCGGCGTCGTCGTCGATGACGGCGACCTTCCAGCGCCCGCCGGAGGGGACGCGCGCCTCGGCCTCGCCGTCCTCGATGACGGTCAGGAAGTCGTCGTCCTCGGCCATCGTCAGGTCTCCAGGCTCATCGCCATCGCCGGCGGATGGAGCTCTTCGCGCGGCGCCACCCGCGGCAGGTTGATCCGGAATGTGGTGCCGGCGCCGGCCATCGACGAGAGCACGATGCGGCCGCCAAGGCGCCGAGTGATGAGATTGTAGACGATGTGCAGGCCGAGCCCGGTGCCGCCGTCGCCGCGCCGGGTCGTGAAGAACGGGTCGAAGGCCCGGCGCTGCACCTCTTCCGACATGCCGGCGCCCGAGTCGCGGAACACGATGTGGACCTGGTCGGCGCCGCTCGTGCGCGCGACGATGCTGATCGTGCCGTTGGTGCCGTCCGGGAAGGCGTGGTTCACGGCGTTGAGGAACAGGTTGGTGATGACCTGGCCGAGCGGCCCCGGGTAGCTGTCCATGACGATGCCGTCCGGCACGTCGACGACGAGCCGGATCTGCGACTTCTTCAGGCCCGGCCGCAAGGACGAGATGATCTGATCGATCGATTCCTTGAGCTCGAAGGAGCGCCGGTCGGCGTGGCTGCGGTCGACGGCGACCTGCTTGAAGGCCTGGATCAGCTCGCCGGCGCGGTGGAGGTTGGTGACGAGCTGGTTGGCCGCGTCGCGATTGCCGGCGACGAACTCCGACAGCCGCGAGCGCCGCACCGCGCCGCTCTCGGTCTCGCGCTCGAACTCGTCGCAGCGGCGCGCCAGGCTCGAGGCGACCGTGAGGCTGATCCCGACTGGATTGTTGACCTCGTGCGCGACGCCGGCGACGAGGCTGCCGAGAGCCGCGAGCTTCTCGGCCTCGATCAGGCTCGTCTGCGTGTCGCGCAGCTCGGAAAGCGCCGATTCGGCGTGATCCTTCGAGGTGCGCAGCGCCGCCTCGGCCTCGCGCTTGGCGATGGCGTTGGCGCGGAACACCTCGACGGCGCGCGCCATCTCGGCGATCTCGTCGCGGGCCTCGAGATTGGCGACGCGACGATGGTAATCGCCGCGCACGATCGCATCCATCTCCTGGCGCAGCTCGCCCAGGGGGATGCTGATGCTGCGCGAGACGGCAAGGCCGATGCCGATGACCAGGAACAGGAACAGGAGCGCGACGATCGCGACCTTGGCGTTCACCGCCCGCAAGGCGCTGTCGAAGGTCTCCTGGGCGGCGCGCTCGCGCTCCTGGATCGTCGTCGTGAGCTGCGAGGTCATCGCCCCCATGGCGGCGGCGTTGCCGTCGATCGCCTCGCGCAGGAGGCGCTCCTGGGTGGTGAAATGCTCGGTCAGAAGGCCGAGGCCGCGGCGGATCGAGAGCGCGCGGTCGCGCAGCGCCGTCAGGGCATTGCGCTGCAGGTCGGTGCTGGCGAGATCGACCATGACCGGCGCCGTGCGCTCGATGACCTCGGCGTTGCGCTTCGCCTCCTCGCCGGCGTCCGCCGACAGCGACAGGTAGTAGGCGTTCGCGGCGAGCAGCATGGCGTTGAACGACTCGCGCGACTTGCTGAGCGAGGGCAGGATCAGCGAGGGCGTCCCGGAGATCGTCGAGTCGATGATCGCGTAGAGCCCGGCCATGTCGCGCGCCGGGCGCAGCACGTCGGTGTCGTAGATCGCCGACAGCGACGAGCGCACGGCGCGCAGATCGTCGAAGCCGGTGATGAAGCGCTCGGTGATCTCGATCAGCGCCTTGGCCGGGCCGGCCGTCAGCGGGTCGATCGAGGCCTGGGCGCGCAGGCGGCTCATCAGCGCCTCGCGGCGGCGGATGATCTCGGCGAGCACGATCGGGTTCGGCTGGTTGAAGTAGCGGTGGATCAGGCTCTGCAGGCGCCCGGCCTCGCTGTCGAGCGAGACCAGGAGCTTCTCGGATTGCCGGACCTGGCGCAGCTCGATCCAGGCGCCGCTCAAGGCCTTGGCGCCGTCCCAGATCAGGAACAGGAGGATGAGCGCCAGCGCCGAGTTGAGGACCGCGATGCCGAGGATGCGCCAGCGCACCGGCAGGCGGCGCATGGCGCGCTGCAGGGCGCTGCGCTCGTCGCGCTCGCGTGCCGCGGCCGTGCGGCTGGCGGGGGCCGGGCCGGCGGGCGCCGGGCCCGCCATTGGCGCCGCCTCAGGGGATGTCGCGAATGCGGTCGACAAGAGACTTGATCTTCGGA
>DAINQO010000072.1:0-2986 GCA_036742625.1 Microvirga sp. | reverse complement strand
GGCGCCGCCTCAGGGGATGTCGCGAATGCGGTCGACAAGAGACTTGATCTTCGGATCGGTCAGCGTGCGTTCGTAAATGCCGGACATGGCCCTCTGGAACGCCGCCCTGTCAACGTCCTCGACGATGGTGACGCCGCCGAGCTGGGCCTCGCGGCGCGAGCGCTCCTCCCAGACCCGCCACTGCTCGCGCATGAAGACGCCGGATTCGCGCGCCGCGTCGCGGAAGATCGCCTGGTCCTCGGGCGAGAGGCTGACCCATGCCTTCTCGGACATGACGAGCACCTCGGGTGCCATCGTGTGCTGGGTCAAGGAGTAGTACGGCGCCGCCCGATAGTGCCCGGTGGTGACGAAGGACGGCCAGTTGTTCTCGGCGCCGTCGATGAGCTGGGTCGACAGGCCGGTCATCACCTGCCCGTAGGGCAGCGGCACCGGCGTCACGCCGAGCGCCTTGAACATGTCGGTCATGAGGTCCGACTGCTGGATGCGGATGCGCAAGCCTTTCAGATCCTCGAGCTTCCGGATCGGCCGGACGCTGTTGTAGATCGAGCGCGCGCCGGAATCGTAGAAGGTCAGGCCGACGAAGCCGCTGGCGTCGAAGCTCTTCAGGATGTCGTTGCCGATCGCGCCGTCGAGGACCCGGTGCAGGTGATCGACCGAGCGGAACAGGAACGGCAGCACGAGCACGTTCGCCTCGGGCGCGAAGCTCGCGATCGGGGCGACGTTGATGCGGTTGAGGTCGATCGCCCCGGCCCGCGTCTGCTCGATCGTCTCCTTCTCCTCGCCGAGCTGCCGCGAGTGGAAGATCTGCAGCCGGTGCCGGCCGTTGGTGCGCTCCTGCAGCAGCTTGTCGAGATGCATTAGCGCCTGGACGGTCGGATAGTCCTCGGCCTGGATGTCGGCGGCCCTGAAGGTCCGCGCCTCGGCGACGCCCGCCGGAACGGCGGCGAGGAGAAGTGCGAGGCATGCCGCCCACGCGGTCATGCGCACGGGCTGCCGCGGCCCGGCGGTGGCGCCTACCATTCGTTCCTGCCCCGTTTTTGGTTGGCCGGAAGCTACCACTCTTCTCGGGTGGGGCAAGCGCGAGCGCATCCGCCCCACATCCGCCCCGCCGCGCCGCGACGGAACCGAGCGGGTCCGGCCAAGCTTTATATGATATCGCCCGAGCCTCGCCGCGTCCGCGGCGCCTGATCCGGTCGCCCATGGCCCGCCCGACCCCCAGCGGAATCTCCGCCCTCGACGCCATCCGGCCCTTCCGCTGGAAGATCGCGCTGACTTATGCGCTGACGCTCGTCGAGGACCTGCTCGAGCTCTCCTATCCGTGGGCGACGGGCGTCGCGATCAACGGGCTCATCGAGCACGACTACAAGCTCGCGCTGCCGATCGTGATCGCCTGGTCGCTGCGCTCGGCGATCGGGCTCTTCCGGCAGATGTACGACACGCGCGTCTATACCCGCATCTACAACACCATCGTCGAGGGGACGATCCTGCGCCAGCGCGCGGCGGGGATTAAGGCGACGAACGTCGCTGCCCGTTCCGCCATGTCGCGCGACTTCGTGACCTTCTTCGAGAAGGACGTGCCGGTGCTCGTCGGCGCGCTGATCGGCATCTTCGGCTCGGTCGCGATCCTGTTCTGGTACGACCTGATCATCGGCGCGCTGGTCGCCTTCCTGTTCCTGCCGGCCCTGATCGTGAACCGCATCTATGTGCGCGTCACGCTGCGCCTGAACGAAGGGCTCAACAACCAGCTCGAGCACGAGGTGCAGGCGATCGACAAGGCTGAGCCGGGGCCGATCCGGCATCACTTCGAGGAGGTGCGCTGCTGGCGCGTGCGCCTCTCGGATGCCGAGGCCTACAACTGGACCTTCATCGAGGTGCTCTCGATCTTCGTCTTCGTCGCGGTGCTGGTGCGCGCCACCTACCTGCCCGACACCGACACCGGCGATATCTTCGCCATCTTGGTCTATGTCTGGCGCTTCATGGAGAACCTCGACCACGTTCCGCAGATCGTCCAGCAGCTGACGCGCCTGCACGACATCCGCAAGCGGATCGAAGCCGGCGCCTCGGTCGAGGACGTCGGCGAGGAGATCGAGAAGACCGCCGAGGAGGCGGCCGAGGCGAGCCGCATGTAGCCCGAGACGTGCGCCAGCTCACCGATCGGGGCGCCAAAGCCCGTCACCCTCAAGCGCGTCGGACGGCGCTCGTCGCACCGGCCCCAAGGCAAGGAGAGCCACGATGTCGAGGAACAGCAACATCGCCGCCGTGATCCTGGCGCTCGCCGGCTGCGTCGCGCTCGCGACCGCGACCGCGGCCGAGGCGCGCGGCGGGCGCGGCGGAGGAGGCGGCGGAAGCAGCGGCGAGGGCGACTTCGCGCTGCGCGCCGAGCTGCAGAACCCGCGCCTCGCCGAGCCCGGCAGCCCCTATGGCTACTTCCGCTCCTATTCGCGCGGCCCGGCCTACCCGTATCCGTTCCCGCCGCGAGCGCACCGCTACTACCGGACCTACGGCGAGGCGCCCTACCTCTACGACTACCAGGGCTGGTGACGCGGCGGGCCCCGTCGGCAAAACCGCGCGGCCGTCCACCCTCTGCTCTACGCCCCGCAGAGCGTTCTTCTCCTCAGATGAAGAAGTAGTCTGCCGGGGTGAGGCTCGGGGCGTGGGAGAAGGTGAAGTTGATGGTCTCGTGCGTGGTGCCGTCGGCGGAGTGCACCACCCAGTGAATGCCGTCGACTTGCGTGAAGGTGCCGCCCAAGCCATAGCCGACGAAGCCGAGCCGGTCCTGGCCGGGCGTGAAATCCGCGACCGTGGCGCCGTTCGCTAGCCCGCAGGTGAACAGGAACACGTCGGCGCCCTCCCCGCCTTCGAGGTAGTCTTGGCCGCCGCCGCCGTTCAGGTAATCGTTGCCGCCGCGCCCGAAAAGGAAGTTTGCGCGGTTGCTGCCGGCGAGGGTGTTGTCGCTCTCGTTGCCGAAGCCCCACACGCCCGCGCC
>DAINQO010000071.1:0-14475 GCA_036742625.1 Microvirga sp. | reverse complement strand
GCGACGCGGCGCACCGAGCCGCCGGTCGCCTCGGCGATGGCGCGCAACGCCTCGGTGTCGCTGAAGACGTCGGTGAGCTCGCGCGGGTTCGCCGGCCCGACGCTGACGAAGGCGACGAGGTCGCCGGAGCGCAGCGTGTGCAGCCCGAGCTCGCGCGCCGGCGTCTGCGCCGTGAACAGGCCGGGCTTCTCCTCGGCGAGTGCCACGGTGCGCTCGGCGCCGCTCGGGCCGACGAGCGTCACGGCGTCGGCCGTCTCGGCCATGGTCTGGCGCTCGATATGGATGTCGCGCCCGGAGGCCGTTGCGCGCAGCGCCTCCTCCTCGAGCGCCGGCTCCTTCATCAGCCAGTGGGCGAGGCGGCGCAGGAGGTCGAGATGCGGGCCGCCGTCGCGAAAGCCGCGCGCCCACAGCCAGGCGTGGTCGGAGAGCAGGAGCGCGACCCGGCCCTTGTCCTCGCGGGCAAGCACCAGGAGCGGCTGGTCGCCGGCGCCCGACATCACCGCCGAGCCGGTGCGGACCTGCGCGCCGACGAGGCGCAGCCACTCGCCCCAGTTCGGCGGCGTCTGCTCCGAGCCCGGCAGCTCGCGGGTGACGGGATGGCGCTTGCCGCCGGTGGTGATGCGGGCCCGGTACGGCTCCTCGACGATGCGCCCGTCCGGCGTCCCCGGGATGATCGGCGACAGCCGCGTGCGGGCAAGGCTCGAGGCGCCGGCGAATTCGGGTCCGGCCGCGACCATCACGGCGCCGCCCTCGCGCACGTAGCGCACGATGTTGTCGAAATAGGTCGACGGCAGCACGCTCTGGTTGGCGTAGCGGTCGAAGATGATGAGGTCGAACTCCTTGATCTTCTGCTGGAACAGCTCGCGCGTCGGGAAGGCGATCAGCGACAGCTCGTTGATCGGCGTGCCGTCCTGCTTCTCGGGCGGGCGCAGGATGGTGAAGTGGACGAGGTCGACGTTGGCGTCCGACTTCAGGAGGTTGCGCCAGGTGCGCTCGCCGGCATGCGGCTCGCCGGAGACGAGGAGCACGCGCAGCTTCTCGCGGATGCCCTCGATCGTGACGACGGCGCGGTTGTTCGCGGTCGTGAGCTCGTCTGCGAGCGCTTCGGCCTCGATCTCGACGACGTTCGGGCCGCCATGCTCGATCCGCACCGTGAGCGAGAACGGCGCACCGGTGCGCACCTCGCGGCGCAGGATCTGCTGGCCGTCGCGGCGCACGGTGACGAGCGCCGAGCCGGTGCCGCCGCGCTCGAGCACCTGCGCCCGTACGGTCTGGTCCTTGCCGACGATGCCGAAGCGCGGCGCCTCGGTCAGCGCGATGCGCCGGTCGCGCTCGTCCGGGCGCCCGGTGACGAGCGCGTGCAGCGGCGCGCGGAAACCGAGGAGCGCGGTCGAGGCCGGGATGTCGTGCACGACGCCGTCCGTGACCATGACGACGCCGGCAAGGCGGTCCGGCGGCACGTCGGCGAGCGCGTTCGACAGGGCCGAAAACAGCCGCGTGCCGTCGTCGTTCTCGGCGTCGCCCGCGTCGACGAAGCGCGGCTCGACGTCGGGCATCGCGCCGAGGCGCCGCTGCAGCTCGGCGCGGACCTTGTCGGTCATCGCGGCGCGGGCGCCGAGCGTCTGCGAGGTCGAGCGGTCGATCACGACGGCGACGACGTCCTTCACCTTCTCCCGTTCTTCCTGGATCAGCGACGGGTTCGCGAGCGCCGCGACGACGAGCGCCAGCGCCGCGGCGCGCACGAGCGCCACCGGCCCGCGCGACAACGCCGCGATGAGGACGAGCGCCGCGACGGCGGCGGCGAGCGCCCACAGGGCCCAGGCGGGGAGGAGAGGGGAGAAGCTCAGGCTCAGCAATGAATCATCCTCATTGCCCCAGCCGCTCGAGCAGCGCCGGCACGTGCACCTGGTCGGCCTTGTAGTTGCCGGTCAGCGTGTACATGACGAGGTTGACGCCGCCCCGGAAGGCGATCTCGCGCTGGCGCGGATCGGAGCCGACGACCGGGTAGAGCGCCTCGCCGCGCCGCCCCACCGCCCAGGCCGAGGCGAGGTCGTTCGAGGTGATGATGATCGGCGAGACGCCGTCGCCGGCCCGCGCCGGGCGGCGCTCGCTCTCGGCGACCGGCGGCAGCGCCTCGACCCAGGTCTGGCCCGAGGCGTAGCGGCCGGGGAAGTTGTCGAGCAGGTAGAAGGTCTTGGTCAGGACGTGATCGCGCGGCACGGGCTCGAGCTCGGGGACGTCGAGCGTCGCCAGCATGCGCCGCAGATACTGGCCCTCCTGGCTCGGCGCCGAGCCCGGGCGCACGCTCATGGCGTCGCGGGTGTCGAAGATGACCGTGCCGCCGCCCTTCATGAAGCCGTCGAGGCGGCGGATCGCGGCCTCGTTCGGCAGCGGCCGGCTCGCGGCGATCGGCCAGTAAAGCAGCGGGTAGAAGGCGAGCTCGTCGCGGGACAGATCGATGCCGATCGGCTCGCCCGGCTCGAGCGCGGTGCGGCTGGCGAGCACCTGCGTCAGCCCGACGAGCCCGGCCTTGCTCGTCGCGTCGGTCTGGGCGTCGCCGGTGACGACATAGGCGAGCCGCGTGACGAGCGCCGATTGCAGGCTGTCCTGCGACAGCGGCGGCGGCGCCGGCGCCCGCTCCTGCGCGCGGGCGTCGGCCGCAACCAGCGAGGCCAGCGCGGCGAGGATGATCGCCGCCGCCGAGCCCGCCCGCCGCATGCGGCCGAAGAGATTGGCGAGATGCCCGCTCAGCCACAGAGAGGCGAGCGTGTCGACGAGGAGCGCGAGAAGCGCCGCCGTGAACAGCGGCGCGCGCAGGTCGATCGTCTTCGCGCCGGCGAGCGCCGCGATCAGCGCGTTGAGGGGCCTGAGGTCGAGCGGCACGAGCTTGTCGCCGGTCGCGAGCGCGTTGACGGCAAGACTCGAATCGACCGGGCCGTAGAAGCCCGGCGGATGCTCGTCCGTGGCGCGCTCGGCGTGGTGGCGCGAGACCGGACGGGCGGTCGGCGGCGGCGAGACATAGGAGCCGTAGCCGTCGAGCACGAGCCGCGGCGCGACCGTCTGGGCGGAGGCGTTGCGGGCCTCGGCGCCGAGATCGTCGGCGGCGCCGGCGAGCCCGACGACCCGGCGCAGCATGTCGACGAAGAGGCCCGAGAGCGGCAGGTTCGACCAGGTCGTGTCGGCGGTGACGTGGAAGAGCACGAGAAGCCCCTCGCCGCGCTTGCCGGCGGTGACGATCGGCGTCCCGTCCTGGAGCGCCGCCCAGGTCTTCTCGGTGAGGTCGCCCTCGGGCTCGGCGAGGATCTGCCGGCGGACGCCGAGATCGGCGGGGATCGGCAGACCGAAGAACGGGCTTTCGCGGGTGAAGGGAGAGATGGTGCGCGGCGTATCCCAGGCGAGCGTTCCGCCGAGGTTGCGCCCGCCGCGGCGCAGCCGCACCGGCACGAGGTCGTCGTTGCCGGCCGCGAGCCGCGAGCCGGCGAAGCGCAGGAGCACGCCGCCGCGCTCGACGAAACCCGCGACCTTGCCGAGCGTCTCGCGGTCGAGCGCGCCGACGTCGGCGAAGATCAAGACCGAGACCTGCTCGTTGAGAAGCTGCGACACCGAATCGGCGACGGCGCCGCGTCCCTCGCGGACCTCGGCATAGGGCGAGAGCGCGCGCGACAGGTAGTAGTTCGGCGCGAGCAGCGGCTGCGCCTGGTCGGTCGTGCCGCCGAAGACGAGCCCGACGCGCCGCCGCTTGCCGCGCTCGTCGAGGAGGGCTACGGCGCCGGCCGAGCCCTCGCCGAGGATCTCGATGCGGGCGATGCTGTTGCGGATCTCGATCGGCAGCTCGAAGCGCACCTCGGCGTCGGTCGCGCCGGCCGGGAACGCGAACGGCGCATCGGCGAGCGGCAGGTTCTTGAGGTCGAGCGCCCGCACGCTGCCGCCGTCGCGCCCGTTCGGCTCGGCGCGCACGAGCCGCGCGGCGAGATGCGCCGTGGCGTTCTCGGCCCCGGCGAGGGCGAGCGCCGGCGCGCGCTCGGCCTTGAGCACCGTGACGGCGCGGTTCTGCGTCATGCCGGCGAGGCCCTCGACGAAGGCTTGGCCGTCAACGCCGGCGACGCCATGATTGATCCAGACCACGGCCGCGGCCGGCACCGCGGCGAGAAAACGCTCGATCGCGGCCAGATGCGCGCGGCGATCGGCGAGATGCGGCTGCGGCTTCACGGCCCGCAGGCGCTCGAGCGCCGCGGCAGGATTCAGCGCCTGCAGCTCGACCGGCTTGTCGGCGGTGGCGACGACCGCGACGACGCGGCTCTCGCGCCCGGCGGCCTCGACCCGCTCGACCGCAAGCGCCAGGCGCTCGCGCCAGTCATGCGCGGCCGGGAAGTCGTTGTCGACGATGAGGAGCAGCGGCGCGCGCCCGTCCTGCCCCTGCATCGGGTTCCACACCGGACCGGCCGCCGCGAGGATCAGCAGCGCCGCGATCGCGAGGCGCAGCGCGAGGAGCCACCACGGCGTGCGCGCCGGCGTCTCGCGTTTCGGCAGGAGGTCGAACAGGATCTTCAGCGGCGGGAAGTCGATCCGCCGCGGCCGCGGCGGCGTCACCCTGAGGATCAGCCAGATCACCGGCAGCGCGGCGAGCGCCGTCAGCACGATCGGCGCCGCGAAGGTGAGGGGGAGGCCGAGCATCGTCAGCCTGCCAGGTTCGTCACGACGTTGGCGTTGCCGCCGCGTGCCGCCGTCACGAGGGTGACGAGGCGCAGCGCCGCCTCGGTCGTCGGCCGGTCGGTGCGATGGATGGTGAGGGTCCAGCCGCGCCGTCGCGCCAGGTCCTCGATCGCGTCGCGATGCAGCCGGATGCGGTCGCGGTAGGCCTGGCCCCACGAGCCGGCGTCGCCGACCCGGAGCTCGATCCCGGCCTCGGGCTCATGCAGGACCGCCTGGCCGGAAAAAGGGAAGGTCTCCTCGACCGGGTCGACGATCGTGACGAGATGACCGCGCGCGCCGCGCCCGGCGATGCCGGCGACGACCGCCGCGATCGCGTCGACGGGCGACAGGAAGTCGCTGACAAGGACCGCCTCGTCGAAGCGTCCGATCGGCGCCCGCGGCGGCAGGTCGTCGTCGAGGCCGGAGGGGTCAGCGGCGATCGTCTCGGCGATCTTCTCGGCGATCTGGCGCGAGGCGTGCGCGCGCATGAGGCCGAGGAGACCGACGCGCTCGCCGGCGTTGACGAAGATGTCGGCGAGCGCCATCCCAAGCACGAGCGCGCGCTCGACCTTCGGCGCCTGCGCGAGGCTCGACAGGTAGCCCATCGAGGCCGAGCGGTCGATCCACAGCCAGACGTTCTGCGCCGCCTCCCATTCGCGCTCGCGGACGTAGAGCCGGTCGTCGCGGGCGGAGCGGCGCCAGTCTATGCGCTGCGCCGCCTCGCCGGTGACGAAGGGGCGGAACTGCCAGAAGGTCTCGCCGACGCCCGCCCGCCTTCGGCCGTGGATGCCGTGCGAGAGCGTCGCCGCAACGCGGCGCGCCTCGAGCACGAGCCGCGGCAGCCGCTGCGCCAGCGTCAGCGCCGCGTCGGTCTCGTGGCGCCCCGGCGAGCGCCGTGCCGTTTCGAGGACCCGGACCCGGGCCATGAAGCGCGGTCCTTTAAGCGTCGAGCTGTGCGGCGAGGCGGGAAACGAGCCCCGGGATCGTCTCTCCGTCGGCGCGCGCGGAGAACGTCAAGGCCATGCGATGCTTGAGGACCGGCTCGGCCAGCACCCGCACGTCGTCGAGCGACGGCGCGAGGCGCCCCTCGATCAGCGCCCGGGCGCGCACCGCGAGCATCAGCGCCTGGCTCGCACGCGGGCCGGGTCCCCAGAGCAGGCGGTCGGTGATCTCGGGCCGGCCCTCGCCGGGGCGTCCGGAGCGGACGAGGTTGAGGATCGCCTCGACGACGCTGTCGCCGACCGGCAGGCGCCGCACCAGGCGCTGCGCGCTCATCAGCGATTCGGCGGTCATGACCGGCGTCGCCCGGTGCTCCTCGACGCCGGTGGTCTCGATCAGGATGCGGCGCTCGGCGGCGCGGTCGGGATAGCCGACGTCGATCTGCAGAAGGAAACGGTCGAGCTGCGCCTCGGGCAGCGGATAGGTGCCCTCCTGCTCGATCGGGTTCTGGGTCGCGAGCACGTGGAAGGGCTTCGGCAGGTCGTAGCGCTCGCCGCCGATCGAGACGTGGTACTCCTGCATCGCCTGCAGCAGCGCCGACTGCGTGCGCGGGCTCGCCCGGTTGATCTCGTCGGCCATCAAGAGCTGGGCGAAGATCGGGCCTTTCACGAACCGGAAGGAGCGGCGCCGATCGGCGGCCTCGTCGAGGATTTCCGAGCCGAGGATGTCCGACGGCATCAGGTCCGGCGTGAACTGGACCCGCCGGGCATCGAGCCCGAGCACGGTGCCGAGCGTCTCGACGAGCTTCGTCTTGGCAAGGCCGGGCACGCCGACGAGAAGGCCGTGACCGCAGGACAGGATCGTCACGAGGGCGAGATCGACGACCTCTTCCTGCCCGAAGATCACGCTGTGGATGGCGTCGCGCGCGCGCCCGACCGTCTCGAGGGCGGCTTCGGCCGACTTCACGATCGCATCGTCGAGGCTCGTCGGCGCCAAGGCCGATGCCGCCGATGCGGATCCTGCCATCGCTTGGGCGGTCGTCGCCATCATGCGGCTCTCCTCTATTCCGCTCGCCGTTCCGCCCCGTCCGCAGTGTGGGTGGAAGCGGTCAAGGTTTCAAGCAGCGCCTGTGGACCATTCTGACGCAACCATCGGGCCAGTTCGCGGCGAGAAGCCTAACGGCGGCGGCAGCGATTCGATCCCGCGCGGCAAAGCGCGCGGTGGGTTCGCATTTCCTTTACACTTCATTCACTACGTTCGGGGTCGCGATGACGGACGATCCGGGAACACCCGCCGGGACGGCGACGGACGCGGGCGCGCTCGAGCGCTTGAGCGCGGCGCTCGGCGAGGTCGCGCGGAGGAAAGGGCTGCCGCCGGTCGAGCGCTGGAACCCGGCCTATTGCGGCGAGATCGACATGCGCATCGCCGCCGACGGCACCTGGTTCTACAACGGCACGCCGATCGGGCGCCCGGCGCTCGTAAAGCTCTTCGCCTCGATCCTGCGCAAGGACCCGGAGCGCCACGTCCTCGTGACTCCGGTCGAGCGCGTCGGCATCACGGTCGAGGACGCGCCGTTCCAGGCCGTCGAGATGGCGGTCTCGGGCGAGGGCGAGCGCCGCGAGATCGCGTTCCGCACCAACGTCGACGACCTCGTTACGGTCGGGCCGGATCATCCGCTGCGCTTCGAGCGCGGCGGCTTTGGTGGTATAAAGCCCTATGTTCGCGTACGCGGCGAGTTATGGGCCAGGGTCACCCGGGCGCTCGCCTTCGATTTGATCGCCCTTGGCGAGGAGCGGGCTATTGGAGAAACCCGCATGTTCGGTGTTAGTGTAGGGGGCGATTTTTATTCCATTGCTCCCGCATCGGAGGCGGCAGACCTCTCATGATGCTCGCGACGATCGAATCGGACGCATTCGAGCAGCGCGCGCTCGACTATCTGAGGAGCGAGCCGCCCGGCATCCTCGATCCGAAGGGCAATCCGACCGGCGATCACGAATTGGAGATGGACGGGCGCCCGTTCGTCATGGCGTCGCTGCCGAAGCCCGCCGCCGTCCTGGTGCCGATCGTCATGCACGCCGACGAGCCGACCGTGCTCCTGACCGAGCGCGCCTCGAACCTGCGCGATCATTCCGGCCAGATCGCCTTTCCGGGCGGCAAGATCGACGCCGACGATCCCTCGCCGCTCGATACCGCGCTGCGCGAGGCCGACGAGGAGATCGGGCTCGACCGGCGGCTCGTGCGGCCGCTCGGCTATCTCGACAGCTACCTGTCGTCGAGCGGGTACATCGTGTTTCCGGCGGTCGGCGTGGTCACGCCGCGCTTCGAGCTCACCCTCAACCGGCATGAGGTCGCCGACGTCTTCGAGGTGCCGCTGTCCTTCCTGATGGACCCGGCAAACCACGAGATCCACGCCCGCGAGTGGAAGGGCCGCATCCGCCAGTACTACGCCATCCCGTTCCGCGACCGCTACATCTGGGGCGTCACGGCCGGCATCCTTCGCAATCTCTACGTCAGGCTCTATGAGTCGTGAGGCGGGCGAACGCCCGCGGTGAGCGGGCGGCGCCCGCGCCGACGCGATCCTGACGAGGACCCCTGAGCGATGTTTCGAGCGTTCTTCGAAGAAGCGCTCCTGTTTCTCATCCCCTTCGCGATCTTCGCCCTCTACCTGATCCTGAGGCGGCGCAACCCGTTCCTGTGGGCGCATTGGAGCGACCAGAGCTTCTGGCTCGTCGTCGCCGGCCTGATCATCGCCGCTGCCTCGCTGCTCTACACCGGGCTCACCGCCGAGCGCCATGAGGGCGCGTTCGTGCCGCCCCATCTCGAGAACGGCCGCGTCGTTCCCGGGCAGTTCCGGTGAACGCCGCCGATCGCCCGCTCTTGGCCGAGCTCCTGTCGCGCCCGGCGCTGAAGCGCCTCATCGCGGCGCTCGACGGCGACGGCGAGGAGACGCGCATCGTCGGCGGCGCGGTGCGCAACGCCCTTCTCGGGCGTCCGGTCGCCGACGTCGACCTCGCGACGACCGCGACGCCGGACACGGTCGCCGCGCGGGCGAAGGCGGCGGGCTTCAAGCCGGTGCCGACCGGGATCGCGCACGGCACCGTCACCGTCGTCGCCGACGGCGCGCCTTATGAGGTCACGACCCTGCGCGAAGACGTCGAGACCCATGGCCGGCGCGCCACCGTCCGCTTCGGGCGCGACTTCCGGGCCGACGCGCAGCGGCGCGACTTCACCATCAATGCCCTCTCGGTCGGCGCCGACGGGACGGTGCACGACTATGTCGGCGGATTGGCGGATCTCGAGGCGCATCGCGTCATCTTCATCGGCGAGCCGGCGGCGCGCATCCGCGAGGACTACCTGCGCATCCTGCGCTTCTTCCGCTTCCACGCCGCCTACGGGGAAGGCCCGCTCGATCCGGCCGGCTTCTCGGCGGCGCTCGCGGAGCGGTCCGGCCTCGCGATGCTGTCGCGCGAGCGCGTCCGCGCCGAGCTCCTGAAGCTCGTCGCGGCGCGGCGCGCCGTCGAGGTCGTGCACGCGCTCGCCGATTCCGGCTTCGCGCAGCGCTTCCTTGGCGGCGTCGTCGAGCTCGGGCGCTTCGCCCGCGCCGTCGGCTTCGAGCATGAGGAGGGCGGGCATCCGGACCCGGTCCATCGCCTGGCGGCGCTCGCCGTGATGGTGGCGGAAGACGCCGACCGCCTGCGCGAGCTCCTGCGCCTCTCGGGCGCCGAGCACGCAAGGCTTGCCGCCTATGCCGGCGTCCTCGCGCGGATGAAGTCGCGGGCGGAACCCCTCGACGCCGCCGCCGTCCGGCGCTTCGTCGCCGAGGCCGGGATCGCGACCGTTCGTGACGTCCTCACCGCGACCGAGGGCGAGCCGCGGCCGCGCCTCACCGGCGACGGGCTCGCGGCCTATCGCGGCTTCGCGGCCGGCGAGGAGGCGGCGCCGCAGTTCCCGCTCAAAGGCGCAGACCTCGTCCGCCGCGGCATCGCCAAGGGGCCGGAGGTCGGCCGCCGGCTCCACCGCGCCCGCGAGGCTTGGCTCACTGAGGGCTGCCCGCTCGACGCCGCCGCGACGGCGCGTTTCCTCGCGATCGCGCTCGCAGCCTGACTCGACTTAAGGCCGCGCCTATGGCGACATGGGGCCATGTCCCGTGCCCCGCGAACGCCGGCCGACATCGCGTCCCGTCTTTCCGCCCGGCGCGGGCGCGAGGCGGCAGACGAGCTGCGCCAGTCCGGCACCTGGCGCCGGCAGACCTTCCGGCTGCCGCGCGGCGAGGCCCGCGAGACCGCAAAGGCCTGGTTCGAGCGCTATCCGAAGGCCGCCTACCTGACGAAGGTCGAGAGCTGGCGCGTCACCGAGGACGGGCTGATCGAGTTCACGATGCGGCGGCTGCCGACGGCCGATTAACCCGCGCTCAATGGAAGCCACCCTGCTCGGCATTCCCGTATGGCATTACGTCGCCGTCGCCTGCGTCTCCTTCGCGGCCTCGATCGTCGGCGGGCTTGCCGGCTACGGGACCGGGCTTCTGCTGCCGCTGGCGCTCGTGCCGACGGTCGGGCCGGAGCCGGTCGTGCCGATCATCGGCATCACGGCGCTGTTCACCAATGGCGCGCGCGTCGCGGCCTTCTGGCGCCACATCGACGCCGGGCGGGCGTGGCGCGTCTTCGTCGTCGCTGCCGTGCACGGTCGTTTCCGCCACCTTCTACACGTGGCTGTCCGGACGTGGCGTCAGCCTGCTCCTCGGCCTGATGCTCTTGCTGCTCGTGCCGTTGCGGCGCCTCCTGGCGCGCTTGCGCTTCGTGCTCGGGAAAGGCGGGCTCGTGCCCGCGGCGGCGGTCTACGGCACGCTCGCCGGCGGCACCACCGGCTCCGGCGTGGTGCTGATCTCGATCCTCATGGCGTCGGGGCTGCAGGGCTCGGCGGTGATCGCGACCGACGCCGTCATCTCGATCGGCATCGGCGTCGTCAAGACGCTGACCTTCGGCGTCGCCGGGGCGCTCGGCCCGCCTCTCTTGGTCTTCGCCGGGCTGATCGGGCTCGCGACCTTTCCGGGCGGCTTCGTCGCGCGCCATCGCCGACCGCTTGAGCGTGCGGGTGCACAACGCGATCCTCGACGGCGCCGTCATCGTCGGCGCGACCGGCCTCCTCTGGCGCGGGCTTTTTAGCTGAGCATGATCCGCTCAGACTGAAGCAGCGCCTCAAAGCGGCGACGCCTTCCCTCCCCCTTGCGGGGAGGCCGACTCGGCCTGAAAGGCCGAGCGGGGTGGGGGGCGCAGGCGTAGAGCACGGTGGCGGCAAACCAGGCATTGTAGGGGCGCCTCGCACATGCCCGGACGTCTGAGTTCGACCCTCCGCCCCCCACCCCTACCCCTCCCCGCAAGGGGGAGGGGAAAGCGCGTCGGCGAGCCCGGAGCCTCGCCCGATTCAGTCCGAGCGGATTCCGCGCTAGCTAAGACCTACGGCCACCTCACCGTCGGCGGCATCGAGGACAGGATCGAGTCGACGTTGCCGCCGGTCTTGAGGCCGAAGATCGTGCCGCGGTCGTAGAGCAGGTTGAACTCGACATAGCGGCCGCGCCGCACCTGCTGCTCGTGCCGGTCGGCCTCCGTCCAAGGCGTCGCGAGATTGCGGCGCACGATCTCGGGATAGACGGCGAGGAAGGCCTCCCCGATGTCGCGGGCGAAGGCGAAATCCTCGTCGGGATCGCCCGACCAGTGATCATCGAAGAAAATGCCGCCGACGCCGCGCCTCTCGCCGCGGTGCCTAAGGAAGAAGTATTCGTCGCACCACGCCTTGTAGCGCTCGTAGTCGGCGGACGGGTGGCCCTCGCAGGCGGCGCGCATCGCGGCGTGGAAGGCGAGGGTGTCGGGGTCGCCCTCGGTGCGCCTTCGGTCGAGCATCGGCGTGAGGTCGGCGCCGCCGCCGAACCAGGGCTTCGTCGTCACGACGAAGCGCGTGTTCATGTGCACCGTCGGGACGTTCGGGTTCCAGGGGTGCGCGATCACCGAGATGCCCGCCGCCCAGAAGCGCGGGTCCTCGGCCGAGCCCGGGATCTGGCCGCGGAACTCCGGCGCGAATTCGCCGTGCACGGTCGAGACGTGGACGCCGACCTTCTCGAACACGCGGCCGCGCATCAGCGCCATGACGCCGCCGCCGCCGGCCGCGCCGTCGTGGTCGGTGCGCGACCAGGGCTTCCTCTCGAAGCGGCCGGCCGCCGTCGCTTGCGGATCGAACGGCCCCGCGGCCTCGTCCTCGAGCCGCTCGAGCGCCGCGCAGATGCGGTCGCGCAGCGACGCGAACCAGGTCGGCGCGCGCTCTTTGAGGCGCGCGACTTCCTCATCAGCCGCCGCTCTGGAGCGCGGTTCCGTCGAAGCCGGCGCGGATGATTCCGAGAAGGGCGGTCTTCGCGTCATAGCCGGCGTCGGTCAGCTCCATGGTGTAGCAGCTCACCGGCCGCCCGATCTCGGATTCCTGCCCGCCGGACTTGTCGAGGATCTCCGGCAGCGCCTTCTCGGCGGGCTTCGTCCTGACCAAATCCCATTTCTGTAGCTGATAATCCAGCGCCAGAAACACGCTCATCTGCATGTTGGGCTTGGTGTAGAGGCAGTTCACCATCGTCGGGTCGATCGTGAACAGGCGCTCGATGTGAGCGCCGGTGAGCTTCGTCAAGCTCTCGACGCGCCGGCCGATCTTGGCCGGGTCGACATTGGCGGCGCTCAAGGCGAGGTCGATCTTCTTCGGGTCGCGGAAGGCGACCTTCACGCCGCTCGCCTCGAACGACTGGATGCGCGCCGTCATCGCGACGAGGTTGCCGATCGCGAAATTCAGCGCCGGCCAGTTCCAGATCAGAAATGCGAAAAGCACGAAGGGCAGCGCCACGCTCCGCAAGAGGCTGCCGGCAGTCACGACCATCTGTGCCATTGTGGCCTCCCAGACGGCCGGGGTGGTCACATCCGGCCGATGGGCGAGGGTGCCCGCGATGGGGGCGGCCGTCTGTGCGCTGGCTCACATCGCGCTCGTCTGCCTTAACGCCTCGCCGAGGATCATCGCCGCCGCGACCGCGACGTTGAGCGAGCGGCGGCCCGGCCGCATCGGCACGACGATTCGCGCGTCCGCCGCCGCATGGACCTCGTCCGGCACGCCGGCGGATTCGCGCCCGACGAGCACGACGTCGGTCGCCTCGAAGGCGAACTCCGTGTAAGGCGTCGCGGCTTTCGTCGTCGCGAGCACGAGGCGCAGGCGGCGCTCGGCGCGAAACGCCTCGAAGGCGCGCCAGGAAGGGTGGCGCGTGATGTCAAGCGCGTCGAGGTAGTCGAGCCCGGCGCGGCGGAAGTTGCGGTCGGAGACGTCGAACCCCGCCGGCTCGACGATGTCGACCGCGACGCCAAGGCAGGCCGCCATGCGCAGCATGGTGCCGGTGTTCTGCGGGATATCGGGCTGGTAGAGAGCAAGGCGCACACGCCGTCTTCCTGTGACGACGGCGCCCCGGTCAAGTGGCCGGCGTGATGACTATGTATGTGGCTCCCCGGACAGGTCATCCCGGGCGGCCGCAGGCCGACCCGGGATCCATAACGCCGCAGGATGGCGCTATGGATCCCGGCTCTCCGCTTCGCTCCGGCCGGGATAACAGTGAGAAGTGGTTATGTTCGATTGGCTCGAGCGCCGCATCGACCCGTTCGCCCCCTTTGAGGAGGGCGAGATGCCGCCGGCCTCGGTCGCGCGGTTCACCTGGCATTACCTCAGGCCGGTGCGGCTCTGGCTCGTGGTGCTGTTCTTCGTCTCGATCGCCGTCGGGCTCTTCGAGACCTCGCTCTATCTCCTGATCGGCTGGTTCGTCGACCTTCTCGCGGGCTCGACGCCCGAGCGGCTCTTTACGGAGCACGGCACGCAGCTTTGGCTCGTCGCGGCGCTGATCCTGATCGTGCGGCCGATCCTCAACACCTCGAACGACGTCGTCACGAACCAGATCCTGGTGCCGCAGACCACCAACATGGTCCGCTGGCGCACGCATCTCTACACGCTCGGTCATTCGCTGAGCTATTTCCAGTCGGACTTCGCCGGCCGCATCGGCAACCGCATCACGCAGTGCGGCCCGGCAATCCGGGAGCTTGCGGTCACGATCCTCGATTCGCTGCTCTACGTCGCGATCTTCGCCGTAACGGCGCTCGGCCTGTTCACCAGCATCAGCCTGATCCTCGCCGCGCCGATGGCGGTGTGGATCGCCGCCTATGTGACGCTGATGCGCTACTTCGTGCCGCGGGCCCAGGGCGCCTCGCTCAAGAACGCCGAGGCGCGCTCGGTCGCGGTCGGGCGCATTGTCGACAGCTACACCAACATCCTCACCGTCAAGCTCTTCGCCCGCGCCGAGGAGGAGCGCTCGGCGGTGCGGCGCGCGCTCGAGGCCTGGACGCGCTCCTTCCTCGACCTGTTCCGGCTGATCACGCGCGTCGACGCGACGCTGTCGGTGATGAACAGCGTCCTCATCGCGACGACCGGCGGCTTCTGCGCCTATCTCTGGACGCATGGCGCGATGACGAGCGGACAGGCGGCGACCGGCCTTGCCCTCGTGATGCGCATCGTCGCGATGTCGGGGTGGGTGATGCAGACCGTGCGCGGCGTGTTCGAGAACGTCGGCGTCATCCAGGAGAGCATGGAGACGATCGCGCGGCCGCACGCCATCGTCGATGCGCCGGGCGCGGAAGCGCTCGAGGTGCGGCGCGGCGAGGTCCGCTTCGAGAACGTCAGCTTCCACTACGGCCGCGAGGACGGCATCATCGACGACCTCAGCTTCACCATCCGGCCCGGCGAGAAGGTCGGGCTCGTCGGCGCGAGCGGCGCCGGCAAGAC
>DAINQO010000070.1:0-14769 GCA_036742625.1 Microvirga sp. | reverse complement strand
TGGCACACCATCAGCATGTCGAGATGCTCGTCGATGGTGTTGACCGTGAACGGCCGCGTCGGGTTGGTCGACGAGGGCAGCACGTTCGCAAGACCCGCCACCTTGATGATGTCGGGCGCGTGGCCGCCGCCGGCGCCCTCTGTGTGGAACGCATGGATGGTGCGGCCCTTGAAGGCCGCGATGGTGTCCTCGACGAAGCCCGATTCGTTGAGCGTGTCGGTGTGGATCATGACCTGGACGTCGTGGTCGTCGGCGACCGAGAGGCAGCAATCGATCGCCGCCGGCGTCGTGCCCCAGTCCTCGTGGAGCTTGAGCGAGCAGGCGCCGGCCTCGACCATCTCGACGAGCGCGCCCGGCCGCGAGGCGTTGCCCTTGCCGGCGAGGCCGAGGTTCACCGGGAAGGAATCGAAGGCGCGCAGCATCATCTCGATGTGCCACGGCCCGGCCGTGCAGGTCGTCGCCTTCGTGCCCTCGGCCGGGCCGGTGCCGCCGCCGAGCATCGTCGTGACGCCCGCCATCAGGGCGTCGTCGATCTGCTGCGGGCAGATGAAATGGATGTGCGAATCGAAGCCGCCGGCGGTCAGGATCTTGCCCTCGCCGGCGATCACCTCGGTGCCCGGCCCGATGACGATGTCGACGCCCGGTTGGATATCTGGGTTGCCGGCCTTGCCGATCCGCGCGATGCGGCCGCCCTTCAGCCCGACGTCGGCCTTCACGATCCCCCAGTGATCGAGGATGAGGGCGTTGGTGATGACCGTGTCGACGGCGCCGTCGGCGTTCCTCGCCTGCGACTGCCCCATTCCGTCGCGGATGACCTTGCCGCCGCCGAACTTCACCTCCTCGCCGTAGACCGTGAGGTCGCGCTCGACCTCGATCACGAGGTCCGTGTCGGCAAGGCGCACCCGGTCCCCGACGGTCGGCCCGAACATGTCGGCGTAAGCGGAGCGGGGGAACGGGAAGGGCATGGATGGCCTCTAGGGAACGGAGCTGTAGGAGGCGGATTCCGCCGCATCCTCATCGAAGGTGAACGTGGTCCTGCACCCGAGGTCGAGGTTAATCTCGGCTAAAAGGTAATCAGCGAAATCCGCCGGGCCGGCGCGATACTCTTTCAGAGCTCGGCCCGCTGCATCGGGGAACGCCACCTCGATCCCGTCCGTGTCGAGGATCTGCTCGACCTTCGACACGATCTCGGCGCGCGAAGTCCGGAGCTTCCGCGTCAGAGTCCATACGGCCTCGGCGAGGACGATGGGGTTGATCAGGATGGGCCCTTCCTGGCGCGCGCCCTTGATGAGCCCCATCGCGCGGGCGTACTGGCCGGGATCGTCGTCGAGCAGGACCCGCAGCAACACATTCGTGTCGATGCCGATCATCGCCTCCTCGGCCCCGCGCTTCGCTTCGCTTGCTCCTCCATCGCATCCGCGACGGCGCTCTTGATGTCGGACTTCTCGACGGCTCTTCCCAACCGCTTGCCGAGATGCCTGAGGGAGCCGGCGAGCTCGTCGATGCTGCGCCGCTTGCGAAGGGTCGTGTGCCCGTCCTCGACGATGAGATCGAGAGTATCTCCGACTTCGACGCCGGCGAGCTTCCGATAGCTTATCGGCAAAGTGACCTGCCCCTTGCTCGTGACCTTCGTCTGGAATCTCGGCATCATAATTTTCCTTACATTTGCATTCTGCCTTACCTTATAGCTAAGGTAAGGCCGTAGCAAGGCTCCGCGCCTTCGTCGCGACGGGCGGGGAAGGGGAAGCACGTAGCCTCAAGCGGTCAGGGGCGCGAAGCCCGGGTCGCGGGCGGCATCTCGATCCAAGGTCATAGTGACCCGGCAACCCGCAAGGGAATTGCGGACCGCGATCAGTTGATCCGGGAATTCGGCACGGTGATTGGCCGAGCGCACGATCGCGTCGCGAACGGCGTCCCGGTCCTCGACGACGATGTTCGCATGTTCGGTGATTTTTCGAAGAGCGACCAGCACCCAGTCACGCTCCCAGCCGTAGATTCGGCGCATGGTCCAGGCGAACTCGAGGAGCACGACCACGCTGACGAAGGCCTTCTCGTCGGCGGCATCGCGATCGATGAAGCTTCCGGCGCGCCGAGCCTGCCCGGGGTCGTCGTTCGCGAAGATTCGGACCAGGATATTGGTGTCGACGCCGATCATTCGGCCGCCGGACGCTTCGAGGAGCGGACAGCCCTTGGTTTTCCGCTCTGCCGTTTGATCCTCTCGTGCTTCTCGCTGAGGTAATCGGCGATGCCCTCGTCCATCTCACGGATGGAGATCGGGGGCCGCCGGGCCGGAGCCCCGAACATGCCCTTCCATCCCTGGGTGGTCCCGACGATCGCGTGGAAGAACACCTCGCCGTCCACGGTTTCGAAGAACTCGACACGGTGTCCCGGCTTGATGCCGAGCTTGCGGACCAGTGCGTCCGGCAGCTGCACTTTCCCGCTCTCCTCGACGATGGCTTCGTACGTGGGCATCGCATTGCTCCGCTGATCGCGCGAGCATATCACGGCTCGCTCGTCACCCTCACCCTTCCAGCCGAACCCGTCCTTTTTGCTGCATTGCCTCCGGCGGCCAAAGGCGCTTCACCCGCACCGAACCACGGCCCGAGCTGGCGCCTCGCGAACTCGTAGCCGTGCGCGCGGCGGCGCTCGACGGTGGCGGGCGAGAAATCGCGCAAGCCGTCCTGGTCGTCGGCCGGATCCTGCTCGGCCTCTCGGCCGGGCAGGGGCGAATGCTCGGGGTCCTGCATGTCGAGGTCGAGGATCTCGATGCGCTTGAAGCGGTTGGCGCGGTCGACGCGGCGCTTCAGGTCGCCGGTGATCGCGCCCTTCGGAGCGAGCGCCGCGAGCTCGCAGATCGTGCCGACGAGGTCGTTGACGCGGTTCGCGCCGTCGTGGTCCTGGCGCAGGCGGTTGCCGAAGGAGAGCTCGTGGACCCGGTCCTGAACCTCGGCGAGGTTCTGCGGCAGGCGGGCGCGGAGCGGATAGAGGTTCATGACGACGAGGCGCCGGTCGGCGTCCGGATCGTCCGAGAAGGCGTCGATGGCGTCGCCGAGCGGCGTGTTGTCGACGAGGCCGCCGTCCCAATACGACGCGCCGCCGATCTCGACCCACGGAAACTGCGGCGCCAGGCTTCCGCTCGCCAGGATATGCCGGGGCTCGATCGCGCAGACATGGTCGGCTTCGCGCTTCGGCGGCGGCCTGTCCTTGCCCTCTCGGGGGTGGGGATGGTTGCGGAAGCGGGTGAGCACGCCCGAGACCACGTCGACGGCCGTGACCACGAACGCCGTCGGGCTCGCGTTGAGGGCCTTAAAGTCGACGTGACGACGCAACGTCTCGATGAGCGGGCTCGTGTCGTAGAGGTACTTCCAGCCGGGCAAGGCCCACACATCCATGCGCGGCGCGTAGAAGCCGGGCAGGCCGAAGAACGCGAGATCGCGCTGCACCTGCGCCGGCAGGAAGGACGGCGCGTCGAACCGCAGATCCTCCCAGAGCTCCTTCAGGCGCCGGCGGGCGTCGGCGCGGTCGTTGGAACCGACGATACAGGCGGCGTTGATGGCGCCGATCGAGACGCCGGTGACACCCTTGAGGACGACCTCGCGCCCGGCGGTCTCGGCCTCGTCCATCAGCTCGAGCAGCGCCGTCACGGCGCCCCACTCGTAGGCGCCGAGCGCGCCGCCGCCCTGCAGCACGAGCCCGACCTCGATGGGTTTTTGCCCCTGCTTGGTCATGATCCGCTCCGCGCCTTCAGTCGACTGCGCCCATCACCTCCTGCCTGAAGCCGTACACGGTCCGGCTGCCGGCGAGCGGGATGAGCCGCACCTCGCGGGTCTGGCCTGGCTCGAAGCGAACCGCCGTGCCGGCCGGGATGTCGAGCCGCATGCCGCGGGCCCTTGCCCGGTCGAAGGACAGCTTCGGATTGGTCTCGAAGAAGTGGTAGTGCGAGCCGACCTGGATCGGGCGGTCGCCGGTGTTCGCAACAGTGAGCGTGATCGCCTCGCGGCCCTCGTTGAGCGTGAGCTCGCCCGGCTGTGTCGTGACCTCGCCCGGCTGCGGCGCGCCCGATGCGCCGCGGATGGGGTCGTGCACGGTGACAAGCTTCGTCCCGTCCGGGAAGGTTGCCTCGACCTGCACGTCGTGGATCATCTCGGCGACGCCGTCCATGACCTGGTCGGGGGTCAGCACGCTCGCCCCCGCTTCCATCAGATCGGCGACCGAGCGCCCGTCGCGCGCGCCCTCGACGACGAAGTCGGTGATGAGCGCGATCGCCTCCGGGTGGTTGAGCTTGACGCCGCGCTCGAGCCGCCGGCGCGCCACCATGGCGGCCATGGCGATCAGCAGCTTGTCCTTCTCCCGCGGGGTGAGATTCATGGCCTGCCTCAGGTCTGCCAGGAGCGCGGCATCGGCGTGCCGCGGAAAAGTTCGAGGAAGCGGGCGAGATCGGCGCGGAGCGCCTGCGGATCGGGCGAGAGGAACCGTGCAACCAGCATGCCGTTCCAGACGCCGACGCCGCATTCGCAGCGCGCGTCCTCGAGAGCGGCCCGGGCCGCGTCGCGCCGCGCCTCGGCATCGCCCGCGAGGTGCAGGACCGTCGCAAGCGCGCGCCCGCCCGCCCCGACCGCCGTGCGGGCAAGCGTTTCCCGGAGCGGGCCTTCCAGCCTGACGTCCTCGGCAAAAACCAGCCGGCCGGCGCGGCGTATCCGCCAGCGGTCGCGGAAGCTCCCGCTTTCGGCGACCTCGCCCATCGCGACCCGGCCGAACACCACGCTCTCGACGAGCGTCAGGGCAGCCGAGGCGGCGAGCTCGACATCGAGCCGGCGCCGCAGGCGCGCGCCGTCGAAAAGGATCTGCTCCTGGGGCAGCCAGTCGAGCCGGCTTCCGGGCCCGAGCGCGATGTCGACCGCGATCTCGGTGTCCGGACCGTCGGAGCGGTACAGCTTCTCGGCGGCCTGGGTGGTGAGGACCGCCCGGGCCCCCTCGGCCATGCCGACCGCGATCGACATGCGGTCGCCGCCGGCCATGCCGCCGCCGGTATTGATCAGCACGCCCTCGCACGCGCCGGCGGCACGCGGGAAGCGGACCCGATAGCCGCCGCTCTCGGCGATCGTCAGCGGCGCCGAGCCGCGCTCGGTCCGGCCGATCGCGACGCGCACGCCGCCGGCGGCGCGGACGAAGCCCGGCAGCGCCTGGGGGCCGATGGCAGGCGTCTTCATGAGCATGCGCCAGCATCGCCGCCAACGACGACGCTCGCAAGGCGCGCGCGCGCCATGGCGGCGGCGCGGCTGCCTGCGGGACAGGCATCCGCTGCCCGCAAAGGCATCAATAGGCGATCCGGTCGGCTTTCTTCATCCACTCGGCGAAGACCGCCCGCGCCTCCTCGGCCGGCGCGTGCTGCATCGGCATCAGGCGCCTGTCCGGCGCCTTCGGCATCTCGTCGTAGATGAAGGCGTCGTCGAAGCCGGCGGCGGCCGCCTCGTCGCGCGTGCTGGCATAAACGACGCGGGAGAGACGCGCCCAATAGGCGGCGGCGAGGCACATCGGACACGGCTCGCAGCTCGCATAGAGCACGGCGCCTTCCAGCGCGAAGGTGTCGACCGCCCGGCAGGCGCGGCGGATGGCGACCACCTCGGCATGGGCGGTCGGGTCGTTCGACGAGGTGACCTGGTTCCAGCCTTCGGCGAGCACCTGGCCGTGGCGGACGATCACCGCCCCGAACGGGCCGCCCTCGCCGGCCTCCATGTGCTCGCGCGCGAGCGCGACGGCGCGAAGGAGATGGCGGCGATCTTCGGCGGAAAGCGTCATCCGGAGGCCCTTCGATGCACCGGCATCGCGGCGCTCAGGGCGATGCGCTCGCGTTCGGCGAGGAGCTGGGCCGCGACCGAGGCCGCGATCACGGCGGGCTCCTTGCCGCGGATCTGCGGCACGCCGATCGGGCAGGCGAGCGTTTGCACGCGCTCGGCCGCAATGCCGAGCGCGCGGAAGCGCTTCTCGAAGCGTGCCCGCTTCGTCTTCGACCCGATCAGCCCGACGTACGGGAACCCGCGGGCGAGCGCCTCGGCCGTGATGGCGAGGTCGAGCGGATGGTCATGGGTCATCACGAGCACGAATGCGTCAGGCAGCGCTCTGCCGATCTCGGCGGCCGGATCGTCCGTGTGGATTGGGCTTGTATTGGCGGGAATGTGCGCCGGAAAGGCATCTTGCCGGGAATCGATCCAGCCGATCGCGAAGGGCAGCGGCGCCAGCGCCAGGACGAGCGCCCGCCCGACATGGCCGGCGCCGAAGAGAAGGAGCGTGGTGCGGCTTTCCGCCGGCTCGGCCGCGGCAAGGGCCGCCAGGCGTTCGGCATCGCCGGCGTCGAAGGTCTCGATCGCGAGCGTCACGCGTCCGCCGCAGCATTGGCCGAGGTCGGGGCCGAGAACCTTCTCGATGAGCCGCGCCGGCCCCTTGCCTCGCGCGATCGCCGCGCGCGCCGCCGCGAGCGCCTGCCATTCGAGCTGCCCGCCGCCGATCGAGCCGTGGAAGGCGCCGTCGGGGCGCACGACCATGCGGGTGCCGGCTGGGCGCGGGGTCGAGCCCACCGCGGCCTGGACGGTCACGAGCGCCGCGGCGCCGTGCTCGGCGACGATCTCGGCGAGGCGCCGCCAGACGGTCACGGCATCGCCCTCCCGCGCACCGCCTCGCAGGCGCGCAGGATCGCCTCCGGCGTCGCCGGCGCGTCGAGCGGAACCGGCCGATCGGGCGCGAGCGCATGGATCGCATCGGCGATGGCGCAAAAGACGCTGATCGCCAGCATCAGCGGCGGCTCGCCGACGGCTTTCGAGCGGTAGATCGTCTCCTCCCGGTTGCCATTCGGGTAGAGCGCGACGCGGAAATCCGCCGGAACGTCGGAGGCGACCGGGATCTTGTAGGTCGACGGCGCGTGCGTCAGGAGCCGCCCGTCGCCGTCGAAGACCAGCTCCTCGGTGGTGAGCCAGCCCATGCCCTGGACGAACCCGCCCTCGATCTGGCCGATGTCGATGGCCGGATTCAGCGAGCGCCCGCAATCGTGCAGGATGTCGATGCGCGTCACCCGGTTCTCGCCCGTGAGGGTGTCGATCACGAC
Organism: Microvirga sp.; assembly: GCA_036742625.1. Taxonomy (GTDB): domain Bacteria; phylum Pseudomonadota; class Alphaproteobacteria; order Rhizobiales; family Beijerinckiaceae; genus JAJKJG01. The sequence goes on along the minus strand of DAINQO010000070.1, from coordinate 7,670 downwards.
GTCGGCGCAGGCCGCCCCGTAGGCGAAATAGAAGAACGGCCGGCCACGGCCCTTGACGCGGTCCCAGGTGATCTTCGGCGTCTTGTAGAACCCGGCCTCGGAGAGCTGGACGCGCGCCTCGATGCAGCGCCGCGCGAGCTCGCCGAAGCCGAGGCTCTCGTTGCCGATGAAGACCCGGTCGTCGCGGAACAGGACCTCGGTCTCAGGCACGCCATGCGCCGCCGCGGCAAACGCGGCCATGCGGCGCCTGATCGCCTCGGCGGCGAGCTTCGCCGCCATGCCGTTGAGATCGGAGCCGGCCGAGGCGGCGGTCGCCGAGGTGTTCGGGACCTTGCCGGTCGAGGTCGCCGTGATGCGCACACGCTCGATGCCGATGCCGAACGCCTCGGCGACGACCTGCGCCACCTTGACGTGGAGGCCCTGGCCCATCTCGGTGCCGCCGTGGTTCAGATGCACCGAGCCGTCCTGGTAGACGTGCACCAGCGCGCCGGCCTGGTTCAGGTGGGTAAGCGTGAAGCTGATGCCGAACTTGACCGGCGTGAGGGCGATGCCCCGCTTCACGAAGCGCGCACCCGCGTTGGAGGCAGCGAGCTCGGTCCGGCGAGCGCGGTAATCCGACGTCCGCTCGAGCGTCCGCATGACGTCGACGAGGGTGTCGGAGTCCTCGACCGTCATGCCATAGGGGGTGAGATCGCGGCCGGGCGCGTAGAGATTGGCATAGCGCACGTCGAGCGGGTCGCGGCAAAGCGCCCAGGCGACGCGGTCGATCGCCTGCTCGATCACCAGCATGCCCTGCGGCCCACCGAAACCGCGGAAGGCGGTGTTCGAGACCGTGTTGGTCTTGAGCCGCTTCGAGGCGATACGCGCCGCGGGCAGGAAGTAGGCGTTGTCCGAGTGCAGCATCGTCCGGTCGACGACGCCCTGCGACAGGTCGGCCGAGTAGCCGCAGCGGGCGAGGTGCTCGACCTCGTAGCCGCGGATGCGCCCGTCATCGTCGAAGCCGATCCGCCAATCGGAGCGGAAATCGTGCCGCTTGCCGGTCAGGATGAAATCGTCGTCTCGGTCGAGGCGAACCTTGCAGGGCCGGCCCGTCGCGCGCGCCGCAAGCGCCGCGAGCGCCGCCCATTGCGTCGCCTGGCTCTCCTTGCCGCCGAAGGCGCCGCCCATGCGGCGGATCTCGCAGCTGACGTAGGCATCCGGCACGCCGAGCACGCGCGCGACGACGTGCTGGACCTCGGTCGGATGCTGCGTCGAGGAATAGACGTGCATCGCCCCATCCTCGCCCGGGACGGCGAGCGCGACCTGGCCCTCGAGATAGAAATGCTCCTGGCCGCCGACCCGGAAAGAGCCCTCGAGCCGGTGCGGTGCGGCCGCGATCGCCGCCGCCGCGTCGCCATGGCCGAAGGTATAGTCCGGCAGCACCGCTTCGCCGCGCGCGAGCGCGTCCTCGATCATGACGCTCGGGGCCTCGCCCTCGATCTCGACGGCGGCAAGCCTCGCGGCGCGGCGCGCGGCAGCGCGGGTGAGCGCCACGACGGCAAAGAGCGCTTGGCCGCGGAACGAGACTTCGTCGACGGCAAAGAGCGGGTCATCGCCGAAAGCCGGCGACACGTCGTTCTTTCCCGGTATCTCGGATGCGGTGAGGACGGCAACGACACCAGGGCCGGCGCGGACCTCTCCAAGCTCAAGTGCGGCAATGCGCCCGCGGGCCTTCGGAGACTGTCCGACGGCAACGTGAAGCGTGCCCTCGGGCTCGCGGATATCGTCGATGTACTCGGCCGCGCCCTGCACGTGCTTCGCGGCGGAATCATGCGGGAGAGCGCGATGGACGTGGCCAAGAGCCTGCTCCCCTCCCCCTTGCGCGGAGGGGTCGGGGGTGGGGGGCGAGGGCGTAGAGCTCAAACGAGCAGAATTGATCTCCGCATCGACAGCCCGGCCGAGTCCCCAGGCCTGAGCCCCTACCCCTCGACCCCCCTCCCGACCCTCCCCCGCAAGGGGGGAGGGATTGGCAGCGGCGCTCTTCACCCTCTCGTCCACCGCCCTACTCCGCGGCATCCGGCATCTCGCGCCAAGCGCCGATGCGGGTCTCGCCCGTCCCGCCCGACGCGATCTCGGTCAGCACCTTGAAGAGCAGGTTGCGCGCCACAAGCGCGCGGTATGCAGCCGATGCGCGCTGGTCGGCGAGCGGCGTGAAATCCCGGGAAAGCGCCTCGAGCGCGGGCTGCCATGAGGCGGGCTCGTCAAGCGAAGCACCGGCGATTGCCGCCTCCGCCGCGCTCGCGCGCTTCGGCACGCCGGCCATCCCGCCATAGGCGATCCGCGCCGATGCGATGCGACGCCCCCCGATCGCAACGTTAAACGCGCCCATCACGGCCGAGATGTCCTCGTCGAGGCGCTTCGAGACCTTGAAGCAGCGGAACGCAGCGCCGGGGCGCGGCTTCCGGACGATGACCCGCCGGACGAACTCGCCGGGGACGCGGTCCTGCTTGCGATAGGCGAGGAAGAAATCCTCGAGCGGAAGGTTGCGGATGCGTTCGCCCTGGCGCAGCTCGAGCGTCGCTCCGAGCGCGATGAAGGCCGGCGCGAGGTCGCCGATCGGCGAGCCGTTGGCGATGTTGCCGCCGACCGTGCCGGCGGCGCGGACCTGCACGCCGCCGAAGCGCCGCATCAGCTCGCCGAGATCGGGATCGAGCGCCGCGAGCGCGCGCGCGGCGTGCAAGTGGCTGACGGTGGCTCCGAGGGAAAGCGTTTCCGGCCCCTCCTCGATGCCGTCGAGTCCCTGCACGCGCCCGAGCCAGATCGTCTTGCCGGGCTGGGCGAGGTCCTTCGTGAGCCGCAAGCCGACGTCGGTGCAACCGGCGACGAGCGTCGCGTCGGGATGAGCCTCGTACATCTCGGCAAGCGCGGCTTCGCTCGCCGGCGCGGCAAAGAAGCCGTCGCCCTCTTCCCAGAGGACATCCTCGCCGTCGTCGAGCGCCGCGAGCGCTGCCTCGGTCGTGGCACGCCTTGCGATGAAAGCGTCCTGCGGCGGCGCGGTGCAAGCCTCGAGCGCGGCTTCGACGATGGGCCGGTATCCGGTGCAGCGGCAGAGATTCCCGGCAAGCGCATCGTTGACGTCGTCGTGGCTCACCGGCCGGTCGCCATGATACAGGGCGAACAGGCTCATCACGATGCCCGGCGTGCAGAAGCCGCATTGCGAGCCGTGACGGGCGACCATCGCCTCCTGCACGGGATGGAGACCTTCGGGGCTCGCAAGATCCTCGATCGTGACCATCTCGGCGCCGTCGAGCTGACCGAGGAGGAGGATGCAGGCGTTCACCGGTTCATACGAGAGCCGGTCTCCTCGCAGCCGCCCGAGCACCACGGTGCAGGCGCCGCAATCGCCTTCGGCGCAGCCTTCCTTCGTGCCGACGCTGCGCTCGACGAGGCGCAGATAGTCGAGCAGGGTCGTCCGCGGGTCGAGGCCGCCGATCTCGACCACTCGGCCGCGCCGCAGGAAGCGGATCGATTGCCTCACGGCTCACCCTTTCCGGCCGAAACGTCGGGCCGGTCGAGCAGGATGACTGAGGCGGGCGCGTTCGCCAACCGGCTTCCCGGTCAGATCGTGGCCTGCCGGAGACGCGACGAAAGGAGGGCCTCGACCTCGATCCGGCCCGGCGCGCCGTTGCGGCCGCCGAAACGGGTGCACTTGATCGCCGCCGCAGCCGAGGCGAAGCGCACCGCCTCCCGCTCGGACTGGCCTTCGGCGAGCGCCAGCGCGAAGGCGCCGTGCCAGGTATCGCCGGCGCCGAGCGTGTCGACGGCGTCGACCAGAAAGGCCGGCTCGTGCCGAATTTCCCCCTCGTGGCGGAAAAAAACGCCGCCGGCGCCGTTCGTCACGCCGACCCAGGCTGCAATTTTCGGGAGCGCCTGCAGGCCGGCGCAGGGATCGTCGAGGCCGGTCAGGTCGCGCAAGCCTTGCGCGGCGAAGGCGACGTGAGTCGCAAGATCGAGCAGCTCCGGCCTTTCGTTTGGCGCTCGATCGGCATCGAGGATCGCCGGTACGCCGGCTTCGCGGGCGAGGCGAAAGAAATGGGCCGAGCCGGCTTGCCAGCGGGTATCGCCGAGGACCGCGTCGACGCCGGTCGGGAGCCGCTTCGGCAGGTGCGCGGTCGAGCCCGGAAGCTCGGGATCGGCATGGGAGACGACGATCCGCTCGCCGGCGCTGTCGACGAGAATGGCCGAGAGCGGCGACGTCCGGCCTGCGACCCGGCGGACGCCGGCGCAATCGACGCCCTCGGCCTTAAGGCCGGCGACGATCTCATCCCCCCGTGGATCGTCGCCGAGCGCGCCGAACAGGCACGCCTCGCCGCCGAGGCGGGCGATCGCAACGGCGCCGTTGGCCGCGGTGCCCCCGCTCGTGACGACAAGATCCCGGGCGCGATACTTCTCAGAGCGCTCCGGCATCGCCTCCAGTGAAAAGATCTGGTCGAGCGTGGCGATCCCGGCGCAGAGAATTCGGGTCACCGGGTCTCACCACACTCCCGTATTCGGCATCGAAGCCCAGGGCTCGGCCGGCGCTTTCGCCTCGCCGCGCTGGAGGAGCTCGATCGAGATGTTGTCCGGCGAGCGGACGAAAGCCATGTTGCCGTCGCGCGGCGGGCGGTTGATGGTGACGCCCGCCGCCATGAGCTTGCGGCAGGTCTCGTAGATGTCGTCGACGCGGTAGGCGAGGTGGCCGAAGTTGCGCCCGCCCTGGTATTCATGCTCATCCCAATTGTAGGTGAGCTCGACGAGCGGCGCCCGGGTCTCGCGGGCCCGCTCCAGGTCCTCCGAGGCGGCGAGGAAGACGAGGGTGTAGCGGCCCTTCTCGTTCTCGACCCGCCTGGTTTCGACAAGCCCGAGCTTGTTGCAGTAGAAGTCGAGCGACCGGTCGAGGTCGGCGACCCGAACCATCGTATGCAGATATTCCATGCCCCGTCTCCTTTGTGGCGAATGGCCCTACATCGGCCAAATGGCGGCGGCTGAAAAGAGGCCGGGGTCGGGATTGCCGAGATGAGCCAGATGGCGCCGACGCGGTCTGCCGCCGGCCAGGAGCAGCGCAAGGAGCGGGCGGCGATCTGGTCGATCGTCGCGAGCGTGGCGATCACTCTCGGCAAGGGTGCGGCGGGCCTCGCCAGCGGCTCACTGGCGCTGATCTCGGACGCCGCGCACAGCCTGCTCGACGTCGCCGCCACCACTGTCACCTGGCTCGCGCTCCGCGCCGCGCACAAGCCCGCCGACGAGGAGCATCAATACGGCCACGGCAAGTACGAATCGCTAGCCGCGCTGATCGAGACCGCTTTCCTGTTCGTGCTTTCGGGGGCGGTCGCGTTCGAGGGCGTGCGGCGCCTGTGGGCCGGCGAGGCCGACGTGGTGTTCAGCTGGGCCGCCGTCGGCGTGCTCTGCGCCGCGATCGTGGTTGATTCCTGGCGCTGGTGGTCGCTGAGGCGGATTGCCCGCGAGACCGGCAGCGAGGCGCTCGAGGCCGACGCGCTGCACTTCTCCTCCGACCTCGTCAATTCGGTGCTCGTGCTGGCGGCGCTCGGCGCCGCCGCGGCCGGCTACCCGCAGGTCGACTCGGCCGTGGCGATCGGAGTCGCGATCTTCATCGCCATTGCGGGCTTCCGCCTTGCCCAGCGCACCCTCGCGACGCTCCTCGACGCGGCGCCGAAGGGCTTGGCCGAGCAGGTGCGAAGCCGCGCCGAGGGCGTCGCCGGCGTCGTCTCGGTGAAGCGCGTGCGGGTACGGCCGGCCGGCGGGCGGGCGATCGGGGAGGTCCTCGTCGACGTTTCGCGGACCCTGCCGCTCGAGCGGGTTGCCGCGATCAAGCAGAGGATCGCCGCCGCGGTCGCGGAGGATCTGCCGGACGCCGAGCTCACCATCACCGCCGATCCGGTGCAGCTCGACGACGAGAGCATCATGGAGCGGGTGATGCTCACCGCGGCGCGGCTGCGTCTACCCGTCCACCACATCACCGTCCAAAATCTCGAAGGACAGCTCGCGGTGAGCTTCGACGTCGAGGTCGACGGCGCCATGACCCTCGCCCGCGCCCACGAGGTCGCGGACCGGCTCGAGGCGGCAATCCAGGAGGAGCTCGGGCCCCAGGTCGAGGTCGAGAGCCATATCGAGCCGCTCGCGATCGGCCATCTCGAAGGACGCGAGGCGGACGCGGCGACGGTCGCCCGGATCGCTTCGACGCTCGCCGCGAGCACCGCCGAGGGCGCGATCCGGGAGGTGCACAGCGTTCGGGTTCGAGAGACGCCGGCGGGCCTCGTCGTGAACTATCACTGCCGGGTCGAGCCGAACCTCAACGTCGCCGCCGTGCACGAGCTCGTCGATGATCTCGAGCGGCGAGTCCGGCTCGAGCATTCCGAGATCCTGCGCGTCGTCGGCCACGCGGAGCCGCTCGGAGCGGCTTGAGGCCCGCGTTGCGGCAGGCCGGCTGGTCGGCCATAAGGCGGCCCCAATCCTGACGGGAAGAGCATGCGCACCGAGACGCCCCAGATCGTCCGCCTCGAAGACTACCGGCCGAGCGATTTTCTGATCGATCGGGTCGAGCTCGACATCCGGCTCCACCCGACCGAGACGCGCATCCTCGCGACCTTGGCGGTCCGGCCGAACCCGAAAGGGCGAAAGGATGCAGCCCTCGAGCTCGACGGCGACGAGCTCCGGCTCGTCGCGCTGTCGGTCGACGGCCGCGCCGCATCCGAGGCGGACTACGCGGCGACGCCGCAATCCTTGAGGATCCCGCGGCCGCCGGCGCGACCCTTCACGCTGACGATCGAGACCGCGGTGAACCCGTCGGCGAACACCAAGCTGATGGGTCTCTATCGATCCGGTGGCGTCTACTGCACGCAATGCGAAGCCGAGGGTTTCCGCCGAATCACCTATTTCCTCGACCGGCCGGACGTCCTCGCAGTCTACACCACGCGCCTCGAGGGCGACCGCGACACCGAGCCCTTGCTGCTCGGCAACGGCAACCCGGTCGAGGCCGGCGGGGTCGCGGGAACGAACCGGCATTATGCCGTCTGGCACGATCCCTTTCCGAAGCCCTCCTATCTCTTCGCGATCGTCGGCGGCGCGCTCGGCACGGTTGCCAAGACCTTCACGACGACGAGCGGCCGCAAGGTCGAAATCGCGGTCCATGTCGAGCCCGGCAACGAGAGCCGCGCCGATTATGCGCTCGACGCGCTCGAGCGCGCGATGCGGTGGGACGAGGAGACCTTCGGTCGCGAATACGACCTCGACGTGTTCAACGTCGTCGCGGTGTCCGACTTCAACATGGGCGCGATGGAGAACAAGGGCCTCAACATCTTCAACGACAAATACGTGCTGGCCTCGCCCGAGACCGCGACCGACATGGACTACGCGGCGATCGAGGCGATCATCGCGCACGAGTACTTCCACAATTGGAGCGGCAACCGCGTCACCTGCCGCGACTGGTTCCAGCTCTGCCTGAAGGAAGGCCTCACCGTCTTCCGGGATCAGGAGTTCTCGTCCGACATGCGCTCGCGCCCGGTGCATCGGATCGCGGAGGTGAAGGCGTTGCGGGCGCGGCAGTTTCCCGAGGACGCGGGCCCCCTCGCCCATCCGGTGCGCCCGCCGCACTATCGCGAGATCAACAACTTCTACACCGCGACGGTCTACGA
>DAINQO010000069.1:0-14867 GCA_036742625.1 Microvirga sp. | reverse complement strand
AGAGCGCGCCGAGCTGCCACGGCGTCTCGTCGCCGACGAAGCCGAGCCGCACCGCGTCGCCGCGGTCGACGAGCGGCTGCGACACGGTCGCGGGCAGGAGCGCCCCCTCGACCGAGCCGCCGATGAGCGCGCTCGACACGTTCGACAGCGACTGCAGCGGCTGCAGCCGCACCTCGCTCATCGGGAAGCCGAGCTTCTTCGCCAACAGCGCCATCGAGTAGTGGAAGGAGGAGCCGATCTGGGTGATGCCGACCGACTTGCCGCGGAAATCGGCGAGCGTCCTGAAGCCGGCCTCATGCGCCTTTTTCGAAGCAAGATAGGCGATGAGCGGATAGCCCGGCTCCTCGCGGCTTTGCGCCGCGATGATCTTCATCTGGCCCTTGCCGGAAAGGTTGAACAGCCCGCCGGTGAAGGCGGTGACGCCGAGGTCGATGTCGCCGGAGGTCACGGCGACGGCGATCGGCTGCGCGGCGTCGAAGAATTTCAGCTCGACCTGGAGGCCCTCGTCCTTGAAGTAGCCCTTCTCGGTCGCGATGAAGACCGCGCCCGCGGAGGCGAGGCGGAGCACGCCGAGGCGGATGGTCTTTGCCTGCGCCAGCGCCGGCGCGAGCGCCGAGGAGCCGAGGAGCGCGAGCAGGCTGCGGCGATGGATAGGGCGGTCGAGTGGCATCGGCTTCCTCCCGTGTTCTTGCTTGTCGCCCTCTCTTATGAGCGCGCGGCGGGGCTGTCACGTGCGTCGCCCGTTTCAGGGCGACTGCAGACGAAGAGCCTGCCAGGTGAAGGGGTTATCCCGATCTGCCTCATGCTGAGGTGCGAGCGGAGCGAGCCTCGAAGCACGCACCGGCGGTGAGGCGCTGCAGAGGCAGGGTGCGTCCTTCGAGGCTCGCCTGCGGCTCGCACCTCAGCATGAGGGGCTTGGGAGGAAGTTGGCTGACCTGAAAGGATTGCCTCTGCAAGACCGCGTGCGTCTGTCGCGGATGGGTCGCCGCGCAAAGCTTGCCGAGCCCGGGGCAGGTAAGGATACTGCCGGCGCAAGACCCGGGGTAACCCGGGCGCATCGGCCCGTCGCCGGCGGGTCCGGGAGGAAGCATGGCCGAGCGCTACAACGCCGCCGTCGCGTTCGTCGACCGCCACCTGACGGGTCGGGCTGAGAAGGTCGCCTTCCGCGATCCGCGGCGCGCGCTCACCTATGGCGAGCTCCACGACCAGGCGAGCCGCGTCGGCCCGGCGCTCGAAGCGCTCGGCATCGCGCCCGAGCATCGCGTCGTGATGCTGATGCTCGACACCGTCGATTTCCCGGTCGTGTTCTGGGGCGCGATCCGGGCCGGGATCATCCCGGTGCCGCTGAACACGCTTCTCGGGCCCGACCAATACGCCTATGTGCTCGAGGACTCCCGCGCTCCCCTTGTCGTGGTCTCGGCGCCGCTGCTCCCGGCCGTCGAAGCCGCGATCGCCGCGTCGGGCCGCCGCGTGAAAGTCGTCGTCGCGGGAGCGGAGCCGGGCACGACGCACCCGCGGCTCGACGATCTCCTGACGTCGGCTGCACCGGCCGCCGAGCCTGCCGCGACCTGCGCCGACGAGGTCGCCTTCTGGCTCTACTCATCGGGCTCGACCGGGATGCCGAAGGGCGTCAAGCACGTCCATTCGAGCCTGATGGAAACGGCGAAGCTCTACGGCGAGGGCGTGCTCGGCATCGCCGAGGACGACGTCGTCTATTCGGCGGCAAAGCTCTTCTTCGCCTACGGCCTCGGCAATGCCATGACCTTTCCGATGGCGGTCGGCGCGACGGCCGCGCTCCTCGACGAGCGGCCGACGCCGAAATCGGTGTTTTCGGTGATGAAGCGCGAGCAGCCGACGATCTTCTTCGGCGTGCCGACGCTCTACGCCGCCATGCTGAACGATCCGGATTGCACGCCGGAGAACGGCTCGCGGCGCCTGCGCCTCTGCGTCTCGGCCGGCGAGGCGCTGCCCGAGCATGTCGGGCTCGCCTGGAGAAACAAGTTCGGCGTCGACATCCTCGACGGCACCGGCTCGACCGAGATGCTGCACATCTATCTCACCAATGCGCCGGAGGATCTCCGCTACGGCACCTCCGGCCGCGCCGTGCCAGGCTACGAGCTGCGCCTCGTCGACGAGGCCGGCGGCGAGGTCGGCGTCGGCGAGATCGGCGAGATGCTGGTGCGCGGACCCTCGCATGCCGAGGGCTACTGGAACCAGCGCGAGAAGTCGCGCCGCACCTTCGAGGGCGCCTGGACGCGCACCGGCGACAAGTACGTCCGCGAGGCCGACGGACGCTTCGTCTGCTGCGGCCGCACCGACGACATGTTCAAGGTTTCAGGCATCTGGGTCTCGCCCTTCGAGGTCGAGGCGGCGCTGATCAGCCACGACGCGGTGCTCGAGGCCGCCGTGGTGCCGGCCGAGGATGCCGAGGGGCTTTTGAAGCCCAAGGCCTACATCGTCCTCAAGAGCGCCGGCGCCGGCGACGACGGTCTCGGCGAGGCGCTGAAGGAGCACGTCAAGAGCGCCATCGGCCCGTGGAAGTATCCGCGCTGGATCGAGGTCGTCGACAGCCTGCCGAAGACCGCGACGGGGAAGATTCAGCGGTTCAAGCTGAGGACGGGAGCGTAGGCGCTCGGAGGCGCTGCACCGCCGGGGTTGCGTCCTTCGAGGCTCCCCCCCGGGTCAAGCCCCGGGGGTCGCACCTCAGGATGAGGAGTTTGGGAGATCGGCCCCAAATACAGACCTCCTCATGCTGAGGTGCGAGGAGCGTAGCGACGAGCCTCGAAGCACGCACCGGCGGAGCAGCCTTCGAAGAGCAGGAGAGAGCGGAATGGCAATGGCGGACGAAGGCTTTCTCGACATCGAGGGCTCACGCCTCGAATACCGCATGATCGGCCCGCGCCCGGATGCGGCGCCGACGATCGTCATGCTGCATGAGGGCCTGGGCTCGGCGGCGCTGTGGGGCGATTTCCCCGATCGGCTCGCCCGGCGCACCAAGGCCGGCGTGCTCGTCTATTCGCGTGCCGGCTACGGGCGCTCCTCGCCGGTCGCGCTGCCGCGCCCGCTCGACTACATGCAGCGCGAGGCGGCGGCGGTCCTGCCGAAGCTCCTCGACGCCGTCGGCTTCCGGCGCGGCGTGCTCGTCGGGCACTCGGACGGCGCCTCGATCGCCGCCGCCTATGCCGGCAGCATCCAGGACCATCGCGTGCGCGGGCTGGCGCTCCTCGCGCCGCACTTCTTCGTCGAGGCCTTCTCGCTACGCGAGATCGCGCGCGCCAAGGAGCGCTACGCCGCGGGCGACCTGCGCGACAAGCTCGCCCGCCACCATGCCGATGTCGACGTCGCCTTCCGCGGCTGGAACGACGCCTGGCTCGATCCCGGCTTCGCCGATGCTTTCGACATCGTCGAGCCGCTCGCCTACATCCGCGTGCCGGTCCTGATCGTGCAGGGCGAGGACGATCCCTACGGGACCGTGCGGCAGATCGAGGTCGCCGAGGAGGAGTGCTACTGCCCGGTCGACGCCGTGTTGCTCCCCGGCTGCGGCCATGCTCCGCACCGCGACAAGCCGGACGAGACCCTGGAGGCGGTCGGCGGCTTCATCGAGCGCATCCTGGTGCTGCACGGCGAAGCCAAGATGGAGCGCGCCGCCTGACTCGGGAGCTGCCGCTGCCGGCCCGCGCCCATGTTCCAGGCAGCGGCAGCGCGCCGGATCGCGCCCCGCTCGAGGCGGCGAAACGGCTCGTGCGCAAGCCGGCGGTCGCCGCGTGGCAGGGCGACGCGGCCTACCGTTACGGCGCGAGGCTCTATGTCGAGGGCTTCTTCTGGGAAGCGCACGAGGTCTGGGAGGCGGTCTGGAAAGTGTCGTCGCAAAACGGCGTCGAGCGGCTGCTGCTGCGCGGCCTGATCCAGCTCGCCAACGCGGCGCTGAAGCTTACGATGGGACGCGGCAATGCCGCGCTGCGACTGCTCATCGAGGCGGATGCGCTGCTCGGCGACACGGCTGCTGCGGCGGGATCGGAGGTCGCGATGGGCGTCGGCCTGGCGCCGCTTCGCACGGCGGTGCAGGAGCTCGCGGCGTCCCTGGGAGCGGGCGCTGAGGCGGACGTGACGCGAATCCTCGAGGCGCTCGCCGCTGTGGCGGGCGGCTGGACTTCCGCCGAAACTGCATTATAATGCATCTCTGCGCTGCATTATATAATTCTGGAGGGGAGCCAGCATGGCTGCGGATGGGGAGCGCGCCGAGGGCGTCGTCGACTTCCAGACCGAGCCGTCGCGCTACCGCCATTGGAAGCTCGCCGTCGACGGCGAGGTGGCGACGCTGTCGCTCGACGTCGACGAGAACGGCGGCCTCTTCCCGGGCTACGCCCTCAAGCTCAATTCCTACGACCTCGGCGTCGACATCGAGCTCGCCGACGCCGTCCAGCGCCTGCGCTTCGAGCACCCCGCCGTGAAGGTCGTGGTGATGCGCTCGGCCAAGGACCGGGTGTTTTGCGCCGGCGCCAACATCCGCATGCTCGCCGGCGCCTCGCACGGCCACAAGGTCAACTTCTGCAAGTTCACCAACGAGACCCGCAACGCGATCGAGGATGCGTCGGCGTTCGCGGACCAGAAATTCATCTGCGTGATCACCGGCACGGCGGCGGGCGGCGGCTACGAGCTCGCGCTCGCCGCCGACCACATCATGCTCGTCGACGACGGCTCCTCCTCCGTGGCGCTGCCCGAGGTGCCGCTGCTTGCCGTCCTGCCCGGCACCGGCGGGCTCACCCGCGTGACCGACAAGCGCAAGGTGCGCCGCGACCACGCCGACGTGTTCTGCACCATCGAGGAAGGCATCAAGGGCCGCCGCGCCGTCGAATGGCGCCTCGTCGACGAGATCCTGCCGCGCTCGCGCGTCGAGGAGAAGATCGCCGCCCGCGTCGACGATTTCCGCGCCCGCTCGCCCCGGCCGGAGGGGCTGAAGGGGATCGCGCTGACGCCGCTTCGGCGCGAGATCGGGCCCGACCGCCTGCGCTATTCCGCGGTCGCGGTCGAGATCGATCGCGCCACCCGCGTCACGACGGTGACCGTGCATGGCCCCGACGCGCCGCCGCCGGCCGGCGTCGACGGCCTCGTCGCGGAGGGCGCCGAGAGCTGGATGCTGCGCGCCGCCCGCGAGCTCGACGACGCCATCCTGCATCTGCGCCTCAACGAGCGCGAGACCGCGGTGATCCAGCTCAAGACGCTCGGCGACCCGGCGCTCGCCGCGGCGCACGACCGGTTCATCGACGAGAACCAGGACCATTGGCTCGCGCGCGAGATCCGCCATCTCTGGAAGCGGGTGCTGAAGCGCCTCGACCTCACCTCGCGCACGCTCGTCGCGGTGATCGAGCCGGGCTCGTGCTTCTCCGGGACGCTCGCCGAGCTCGCCTTCGCGGCCGACCGCTCCTACATGCTCGTCGGCCGGTTCGAGGGCGACAACCGCCCGGCCGCGACGCTGACGCTTAGCGCCGCGAACTTCGGCCCGTGCCCGATGGTGAACGGGCTCACCCGGCTCGAGACGCGCTTCCTCGGCACGCCGGAGGCGGTGGAGGCGGCGAAGGCCGCCGTCGGCCGCGCGCTCGAGGCGGAGGAGGCCGAAGCGCTCGGGCTCGTCACCTTCGCCCTCGACGACATCGATTGGGAAGACGAGATCCGCGTCTTCCTCGAAGAGCGCGCGAGCTTCTCGCCGGATGCGCTCACCGGCATGGAGGCGAACCTCCGTTTCGGCGGGCCGGAGACGATGGAGTCGAAGATCTTCGCCCGCCTCACCGCGTGGCAGAACTGGATCTTCCAACGCCCGAACGCCGTCGGGCCGGAAGGGGCCCTTCGCCGCTACGGCACCGGGCAGAAGGCGGCGTTTGATATGGGGCGGGTGTGAGGAGCGGTGGAGAGAGTGTGCGTCCTTCGAGGCTCGCGCTTCGCGCTCGCACCTCAGGATGAGGAGTTGGGAGTTTGGCCCAGCTCAAGCCTCCTCATGCTGAGGTGCGACCCCGGCCTTGAGCCGGGGGAGCCTCGAAGCACGCACCATGCGAGGACTGCTTTGCAACGTTTACGGGTTTGAGGAGCGAACGATGGACGGCCTGAACGTCGACTACACCACCAAGATCCCGAACAACGTCAATCTCGGCTCGGACCGGCAGGTGCTGAAGGCGCTCGAGGGCTGGCACCCGGGCTACCTCGACTGGTGGAACGACATGGGGCCGGAAGGCTTCCAGGAGTCGCTCGTCTACCTGCGCACCGCGGTCTCGGTCGATCCGAAGGGCTGGGCCAAGTTCGATTACGTGCGCATGCCGGAGTACCGCTGGGGCATCCTGCTCGCGCCGCAGGAGGAAGGCCGCAAGGTCAATTTCGGCGAGCATCTCGGCGAGCCCGCCTGGCAGGAGGTGCCGGGCGAGTACCGCGCCATGCTGCGCCGCCTCATCGTCATCCAGGGCGACACCGAGCCGGCCTCGGTCGAGCAGCAGCGCCACCTCGGCAAGACCGCGCCGTCGCTCTACGACATGCGCAACCTGTTCCAGGTCAACGTCGAGGAGGGCCGCCACCTCTGGGCGATGGTGTACCTGCTGCAGAAGTATTTCGGCCGCGACGGCCGCGAGGAGGCGGACGAGCTCCTGCGCCGCCGCTCCGGCGACGAGGACGCGCCGCGCATGCTCGGCGCCTTCAACGAGGCGACGCCGGACTGGCTGTCGTTCTTCATGTTCACCTTCTTCACCGACCGCGACGGCAAGATGCAGCTCGAGAGCCTGGCGCAGTCGGGCTTCGACCCGCTGTCGCGCACCTGCCGCTTCATGCTGACCGAGGAAGCGCACCACATGTTCGTCGGCGAGACCGGCGTCGGGCGCACGCTGCAGCGCACCTGCGAGGCGATGGTCCAGGCCGGCATCGACGATCCCTCCGACATCGCCAAGGTGCGGGGCCTCGGGGTGATCGACCTGCCGACCATCCAGAAGAAGATGAACCTGCACTTCACCTTGTCGCTCGACCTCTTCGGCTCCGAGGTCTCGACCAACGCCGCGAACTTCTACAATTCGGGGCTCAAGGGCCGCTTCCAAGAGACCAAGATCGACGACGATCACCGCCTCACCGCGGCGATCTACCCGGTGTCGAAGCTCGTCGACGGGGAGGTCAAGCTCGTCGACGAGCCGGCGCTGACGGCGCTCAACATGCGCCTGCGCGACGACTACGTCGTCGACTGCGCCAAGGGCGTCGAGCGCTGGAACAAGATCATCGAGAAGACCGGGGTCAAGTTCCGCCTCGAGCTGCCGCACGTCGCCTTCCACCGCCACATCGGCGAGTTCAAGGACGTGAAGGTCTCGCCGAAGGGCGCCGCCATCGGCGAGGCGGCGTGGGCGAAGGACAAGGATGCCTGGCTGCCGTCGAAGGCGGACGGTGACTTCATCGAGGCGCTGATGAAACCGGTCGCGGAGCCCGGTCAGTTCGCCGGCTGGATCGCGCCTCCGAAGGTCGGCATCGACAACAAGCCCGGCGACTTCGAATACGTGAAGATCGCGGCGTGATCGACATCAGCTTGTCATGGCCGGGCTTGACCCGGCCATCTCGATCGGAAGCACACCGCCCTTCGGATCGGGATCACGGGGACAAGCCCGGTGATGACAATGGAGAGGCTTAAGGCAAGACCAGCCCCCATGAACGCCCCCCTCAAGAAGCAGCACCTGATCGATCCCGAGATCTGCATCCGGTGCAACACCTGCGAGGAGACGTGCCCGATCGACGCCGTCACGCATGACGACAACAACTACGTCGTCGATGCCGCGATCTGCAATTACTGCATGGACTGCATCGCGCCGTGCCCGACCGGCGCGATCGACAACTGGCGCATCGTGGCGCGGCCCTACACGCTCGCCGAGCAGTTCTCCTGGGGCGAGCTGCCGGTGCAGGAGGAGATGCCGGAGGGCGAGGCGGCGGGCGCCGCGATCGAGGCGCTCGAGGACGAGGTCGGGGCGCTGCTCGAGGAGGCGCGCAAGGGCCTCGGCGGCAAGCCGGTGGCGCCGGCGTCCGCCTCGAAGCCGACGGTCAACCTCTACAACCGCAACAAGCCGGCACGAGCGACCGTCGTCGGCAATTTCCGCCTCACCGACAACGCCGCCGAGAACGACGTCCGTCACATCATCCTCGATTTCCACGAGACCCCGTTCCCGGTGCTCGAAGGCCAGAGCATCGGCATCCTGCCGCCGGGCGTCGACGCCAAGGGCGTAGCCCACCAGGTCAGGCTGTACTCGGTCGCGAGCCCGCGCGACGGCGAGAAGCCGAACGCCAACAACGTCTCGCTCACCGTGAAGCGCGAAGCCGGCGGCGTCTGCTCGAATTATCTCTGCGACCTGCCGAAGGGCGCCAAGGTCGACGTGACGGGCCCGTTCGGCGCGACCTTCCTGATCCCGAACGATCCGGCGGCGCACATCGTCATGATCTGCACCGGCACCGGCTCGGCGCCGTTCCGCGCCTTCACCGAGCGCCGCCGGCGCGCGATGCCGCAGGCGACCGGCAAGCTCGTGCTGTTCTTCGGCGCGCGGCGGCCGGCGGAGCTGCCCTATTTCGGCCCGCTGCAGAAGGTGCCGAAGAGCCTCCTGACGCAGCACCTGTGCTACTCGCGGGTGCCGAACGAGCCCAAGACCTACGTGCAGGATCGGCTCCGCGCCGAGGAGGCCGCCGTCGCGGCGCTGCTCAAGGAGCCCGCGACCCACATCTACATCTGCGGCCTCAAGGGGATGGAGAGCGGCGTCGACGAAGCCTTCGCCGATGTCTGCCGCCACGCCGGCCTCGATTGGGCGGCGCTCAAGCCCGAGATGCGGGCAAGCGGCCGCTATCACGTGGAGACCTACTAGGATGGACCGGGAGCTTCCGCGCGCCGGCGAGCCCGAGGCTCCGGCGGGCGGTGCCGAGAGCGGGCGTGCCGGCGCATCGGTGCGCTCGCCGCTGCTTGCCGAGATCGGCGCCATCATCCGCAAGGCGCGCGCCAAGCGCGGCATGACGCGCAAAACCCTCGCCGCCCTGTCGCAGACGTCGGAGCGCTATCTCGCCCAGATCGAGAGCGGCGAGGGCAACCCGACGGTGCTCGTGCTCGACGCCGTCGCGCAGGGGCTCGGCGTCGCGCTGTTCGATCTGTTGCCGCTGTCGAACGGCAACGGCGCACGGGCGGGTCTCGCGCGTCGCCTGCGTCGCCTGAGCGAGGCCGAGATCCAGGCGGTCGACCGCTTCCTCGACAGCGGCGGCGCCGATCCGGCCGCCGGGGCGCGCGGCCGGCGGATCGCGCTCGTCGGCCTGCGCGGCGCCGGCAAGACGACGCTCGGCAGCGCGCTCGCGGCCCGCCTCGACTGCCCGTTCATCGAGCTCGACAAGCTGATCGAGCGCGACCACGGCGCCGGCGTGCCGATGCTGTTCGAGGTCTATGGCCAGGGCACCTTCAGGCGCTACGAGCGCGAGGCGCTCGAGAAGGTCGTCGCCGCAAACGACGCGGCGGTGATCGCGACCGCCGGCGGCATCGTCGCCGACGAGGGCAATTTCGCGCTCCTGCGCGCCACGACCCACGTCGTCTGGCTGAAGGCAACGCCGGCCGAGCATATGCGCCGCGTCATGGCCCAGGGCGACTTCCGTCCGATGGGCAAGAGCCGCGAGGCGCTCGCCGACCTCATCGCCATCATGGAGGCGCGCGAGCCGGAATACGGCCGGGCGCACGCCGCGCTCGACACCGGCGGACGCTCGGTGGCAGCCTGCCTCGACGAGCTCGCCGCAACCGCGGAGCGGCTTTTCGCGGGCGCAGGATGAGCACTGCATCGGCGGGGGTGCGTGCTTCGAGGCTCGCTGCGCTCGCGCCTCAGCATGAGGGGTTCGGGTGCATTGCCCAAACACAAATCTCCTCATGCTGAGGTGCGACCCCGGGCTTGACCCGGGGGGAGCCTCGAAGCACGCACCGACGGCGCCACGGCTGCGCCTCTCAGGAGAGACCTTCGCGAACTGTTTTCATCATAACAACAGTGCCGATCATCATGATCGAATAGGCGGGAATCTCTGAGGAATCAGGCTGCCCGAATCACGGTCATGATGACTGCGGTGCGCTTCCGCAGAGGCCTCAAGCGGAGGCATGCCGGCGGGCATTCGTACTCCCCCACAAGGGGGGAGGGGAGGTGCGCAGGCAAGCCGTTGTGTAGGATCACACCCCCAGATGCCGCTCCAGGAGCTCGCGCTTTGCCGCAAGCTCGGCGGGCGGGCCCTCGAACACGATCTCGCCCTTCGACAGAATCATCGCCTTGTCGGCGATGCGCGACAGGGTGCGGAAATCCTTGTCGACGATGACCGTTGCGACGCCTTCGGCGCGGATGCGCGCGATGGTGCGCCAGATCTCCTGGGCGACCAAGGGGGCCAGCCCCTCCGTCGCCTCGTCGATGAGGATCAGGTCGGGGTTGGTCATCAGCGCGCGGCCGATCGTGAGCATCTGCTGCTCGCCGCCGGAGAGCTGGTTGCCGCCGTTGCGGCGCCGCTCGGCGAGACGCGGGAACAGCGCGAAAACCTTCTCCAGCGTCCACCGGCGCCGCCCGTCGCGCCCCGGCCGCGCCGCCATGATGAGGTTCTCGACAACCGATAGCGAGGCGAAGATGCCGCGCCCCTCGGGCACGAAGGCGACGCCGCCGCGCGCGATCGTTTCCGGCGCCGCCTTGGTAATATCCCGCGACTGCAGGAGAATCCGCCCGCGCCGGTCGGCCACGAGGCCGATGAGGGAGCGCAGGAGCGTGGTCTTTCCCATGCCGTTGCGGCCCATCAGCGCGACGGTCTCGCCGTGGACGACCGATAGATCGATGCCGTGCAGGATCTGGCTCGCGCCGTAGAAGGCCTGCAGCTTCTCGGCCGAGAGGAGCGCGATCATGCGGGGCCGTCCTCGCCGAGATAGGCGGTGCGCACCGCCGGATCGCGGCGCACCTCCTCCGGCGCCCCCGAGGCGATGACGCGGCCGTCCGCCATGACGGTCAGGCGGTCGGCGAGCGCGAAGACGGCGTCCATATCGTGCTCGACGATCAGCACCGCGCGCCCGGCCTTGAGCGAGCGGATGAGCGCGATCATGCCGGCGGCCTCGGCCTGGCCCATGCCGGCGAGCGGCTCGTCGAGGAGCACGATCGTCGGGTCGGTCGCGAGCACCATGGCGATCTCGAGCTGGCGCTGCTCGCCGTGGCTCAGAAGGCCGGCGGCGACCTCGCCGCGGGCCTCGAGCCCGACGGTTGCCAGCGCCGCGCGGGCGCGCTCGGCGACCGCGGCGTCGCGCTCGGCGCCGCCGAACATGCGCAGCCGGCCGGGCGCCCGCGCCTGCGCCGCGAGCCGCACGTTCTCAAAGACGGTGAAGGGCAGGAAGATCGTCGTCTTCTGGTAGGAGCGGCCGAGCCCGCCGAGCCCGAGACGGTCCGGCGGCAGGCCGGAGACGTCGTGGCCGCCAAGACGCACCGTCCCGGCGCTGGCGCTGAGCTCGCCGGAGAGGAGATTGATCAGCGTCGACTTGCCGGCCCCGTTCGGGCCGATGACGGCATGGATCTCGCCGACATGGACGTCGAGCGACACGCCGGCGACGGCGCGAAGCCCGCCGAAGCGCTTCTCGAGACCCTCGGCGGCGAGCGCGACCTCAGGCATGGCCGGCCTCGCGGGCCGGCAGCGCCTCGGCGGGCCGCCGTCGCGCCAGGCGGGTCGCCGTGCCGAAGGCCATCTCGAACAGCTGCCGGATGCCGTTCGGGAGGGTCAGCACGATGATCATGATGATGATGCCCTCGACGAGCTTCCAATGCTCCGTCGTCGCGCGCAGCACCTCCTCGAGACCCATCAGCAGGGCTGCGCCGACGAGCGGTCCAGTGACCGTGCGCATGCCGCCGAGCACGACCATCACCAGCACGGTCGCGGAGACGTGCCAGCCGAGCATCTGCGGGGCGACGTAGCCGTACTGCGCCGCGGCGAAATAGCCGGCGACGCCGGCGAGCGCGCCGGAGACCACGAAGGCGGTGAGGCGGATGCGGTAGATCGGGAAGCCGAGCGAGCGCGCGCGGCGCTCGTTCACCCGCGCCGCCGCGAGCGCATGGCCGAAGGGCGAGCGCACGATCGCGGCAAGGAGCGCGATCCCGGCGAGCGTTGCCGCGAGCACGACCCAGTAGAAGGTTGCGGGCTTCTCGAGGTCGAGGAGCCGCAGCCCGCCGATCATCGCCTCCGGCTTGTAATAGACGAAGGTGCCGTCGGAGCCGCCGGCGATCTTGGTGTCATGGAACAGGAAGAACAGCATCTCGCCGAAGGCGAGCGTCACCATGATGAAATAGACGCCGCGGGTGCGTAAGGAGAGAGCCCCGATGGCGAGCGCGGCAAGCGCCGCCGCCGCGACCGCGAGCGGCAGCGTCAGCCAGAGCGAGCCGGCCTCGTATTGCGGCGCGGCGAGCGCCAGCACGTAGCCGGCAAGGCCGAAGAACGCGGCGTGGCAAAGGCTGACGAGGCCGCCGAAGCCAACGACGAGGTTCAACGCCATCGCCAGGAGGCCCATGATCAGGACCTTGGTGGCGAACTGCACGTAGTAGGCCGGAACGAGGAACGGCAGCGCGATCGCGACGGCGAGAAGCGCCACAGGCAGGATTCCCGCGATCATGCCCTGGCGCACCGCTCCTTCGTTCATCGGGGCAACACTCTGAAATCCTCATCCTGAGGTGCCCGCGAAGCGGGCCTCGAAGGACGCAGCCCTGCTCGCGCAGCGCCTAACCGCCAGTGCGTGCTTCGAGGCTCCCCCGGCTCAAGGCCGGGGTCGCGCCTCAGCATGAGGAGATTTGTGAGGGCCCATTCTTCCGCCATCCTAGACCTCGCGCTGGCCCAGGATGCCGTTCGGCCGCCACAGCAGCACGGCGGCCATGACGAGGTAGACGGAAATGCTGGACACGCTCGGGAAGAACACCTTGCCGAACGAGTCGGTGATGCCGATGAGGAGCGCGCCGATCGCGGCGCCCGCGACCGAGCCGATGCCGCCGAGCACCACCACCACGAAGGAGAGGATCAGCATCTGGTTGTCCATGCCCGGGAACACCGTCGAGATCGGCGCGACGACGATGCCGGCGAGCGCCGCCAGCGCGATCCCGGCCGCGAAGACATAGCGGTTGACGAGATCGAAGGGGATGCCGAGCGCGCGCGCCATGTCGCGGTTCTCCGCCCCGGCGCGGATGATCATCCCGATGCGGGTCTTCTGGATGACGAAGAAGATCGCCGCCGCGACCGCGAGGCAGAACGCGCAGATCGCGAGCCGGTACACCGGATAGGACAGGACTTCCGTCAGGCGGATCGAGCCTTGCAGGAAGGCCGGCGCCGCGACGGAGTGCACGTCCTTCCCGAACAGGATGTGCCGCATCTCGTCGAGGACGAGGATGAGGCCGAAGCTGAGGAGCACCTGGGCGAGGTGGTCTCGGCCATAGAGGCGCTTGACGAAGATCTCCTCGAGCAGGAGCCCGATCGCGAAGGCGATCGCGACGCCGCCCACGAGCGCAAGCCAGAAGCTGCCGGTGTGCCGGCTGATCCAATAGGCGAGGTAGGCGCCGAGCATGTAGAAGGCGCCGTGGGCGAGGTTGATGACGCCGAGGATGCCGAACACGAGCGTCAGCCCGCTCGCGACGAGGAACAGCACGAGCCCGTACTGCACCCCGTTCAGGAGCTGGACGGCGAGGCTGACGAGGTCCATTCCTCAGTCCTTGTCATCGCCGGGCTTGACCCGGCGATCCCGACGCGGGGGCGCGCTCTTCGGAAAAGAGATGGCCGGGTCAAGCCCGGCCATGACGACTTAGAGCGTGTTCATCACGCCGACATGCGGCAGCCGCGCGCGGGGTCGGCGAGATCGGCGTGCGCGACCGAGACGTACTCGTTGCGGCCGTTGCGCACCTCGCGAAGGTAGATGTTCTGCACGACGTTATGGGCCTTCGAGAAGCTGATCGGCCCGCGCGGGCTGTCGATCTTCGCGCCTTCCATGGCAACGATCATCTTGTCGCGCGCGCCGGCGTCGCCGCCGACCGCCGCGAGCCCGATGTCGAGGAGCGCCGCCGAGTCGTAGCCCTGCACGGCGTAGACGTCGCCGTCGAGGCCGGTCTTCTTCTTGAACGCCTCGAGAAAGGCCTTGTTCGCCGGATTGTCGAGATTGTCGGCGTAGTGCAGCGTGGTCTTGATGCCGTTCGCCGCTTCGCCCTGAGCCTCGATCGTGCCGTCGGTGAGGAAGCCGGTGCCGTAGAGCGGGATCTTGTCCTTGAGCCCCGCCGCCGCGTAGTCCTTGACGAACTTCACGGCGCCGCCGCCGGCGAAGAACGAGAACACCGCGTCGGGGCGCAGCGTGCCGATGCGGGTGATGAGCGATTGGAACTCGACCTCCGGGAACGGCAGGTAGAGCTCTTCGACGATCTTCCCGCCGCCGCCGGCCTGGGCGAAGTTCTCCTTGAAGCTGTCGACCATCTGCTGGCCGGCGGCATAGCGCCAGGTAATGGTCACGATGTTCTTGTGGCCGGCATTCGCCATCACCTTGCCCATCGGGAAGGCCGGCTGCCAGTTCGAGAACGAGGTGCGGAAGATGTTCGGCGCGCAGGCCGGGCCCGTCGCCTCGTTCGCGCCGGCGTTCGGGATGATGAGCAGCGTGTTGGTATCGCGGGCGACCTTCACCATCGCCATCGCGACGCCGGAATGCACCGTGCCGACGACGACGTCGACCTTCTCGCGGCCGACGAGTCGGTTCATGTTGTCGGTCGCGGCTTCGGGCTTCGACTCGTCGTCGACCTGCACGAAGGCGACCTGACGCCCGCCGAGCTTGCCGCCCTGCTGCTCGACTTTCAGCCTGAACGCCTCGTCGATGA
>DAINQO010000068.1:0-15136 GCA_036742625.1 Microvirga sp. | reverse complement strand
GACGAGGACGCCGCCGAGCTTGAACAGCAGCGGCATCGCGACGATCTTGAGCACGAACAGGTAGAAGCCGGCGATGAGGATCATGGCGATCGGCATCACCAGCCTGAAGAACAGGAACGCGACCTCCGAATGCTGGCCGCGGTAGCCGGCCATGACGAGCTGGTTCCGGGCGCTCTGCGTGCCGAGCCAGTCGTTGAGCTTGAAGCGGTCGACGGTCTGCTTCATGTAGGCTTTCGGAGCCTGGCGCAGCGACACCTTCTGCTGGGTCTTCGAGAGCCGCTCACGCTCGCGGGCGCGGATCTTGTCGCGCTCGAGGGCGACCGCCTTCATGCGCCGGCCGAGGCTGTCGCCTTCAACGAGCGGCATCGCGACCGTGAACACCGTCGCGGCGGCGGCGATCCCGACCAGGATCATGGCCATGAACTGCGGGTCGCTGAGCTTGCTGTAAAGAAGGGCAATCATCGTGTCGCCTTGCGCGTCGGCCTAGAGAGCGCGATGACTTCTCGTCGAGTCGTCATCGCTCTACCTCTTTGTTTGAGCATGATCTTTTCCGAAAATCGGCAGCCACTTTTCGGGATCATGCTTTAGAATTCGAAGGCGATCATCTTCTTCATCACGAAAACGCCGGTCGCCATCCACATGCCGGAGACGACGAGCGCGATCTTGCCGGTCTGCGTCGTCCACAGGAGCTCGATGTAGCTCGGGCTCGACAGGTAGGTCAGGATACCGACCGTGAATGGCAGGCAGGCGATGATCGCCGCCGAGGCCTTGGCCTCCATGCTCATCGCCTTGATCTTGCCGGCCATCTTGCGGCGGTCGCGCAGCACCCGCGACAGGTTGCCCAGCGCCTCGGAGAGATTGCCGCCCGCTTTCTGCTGGATCGCGATCACGATGCCGAAGAAGTTCGCCTCGGCGACCGGCACGCGCTCGAACAGCTTCGCGACCGCGTCGGCGATCGATATCCCAAGCGTTTGCGCGTCGATGATCGCCCTGAACTCGCCGCGCAGCGGCTCCTGGGCCTCGCCGGCGATCATGCGCATGCAGTCGCCGAGCGGCAGCCCGGCCTTGATGCCGCGCACGATCACGTCGATGGCGTTCGGAAGCTCCTGCAGGAAGCGCTTGATTCGGCGATTCTTGAGATAGGTGAGGAGCCAGCGCGGAAAGCCGAGCCCGCCGACGAAGATCCCGCCGGCCGCGACGATCGGGTTGCCCGAGATGACGAGCAGCGCGAGGGCGAGGCCGAGGGCGGCGACGGCGCTGACGATGAACAATTTCCGCTTCGTCCAGGTCAGCCCCGCTTGTGTGATCCTCGCCTCGATCGAGACCTTGTGGCGGGCCTTCTGACGGGCCTCAAGCTCTTTGAGGCTTTGCGCCACCTGATCGCGGCGATTGACCGAGGAGATGCGGTCGATCCGGCGTTCGGGTCCGCTCTCGACGAGCGCCTTCTGCCGCTTCTCGGCGCGCGCGTCGCCCGACAGCAGCGGATAGACGAAGACATAGGCGAGCCCGCCGGCGGCGACCGACGCGAGCACGGCTCCGGCGATCGCGCTGTTCACGGCATGCTTCCGCTGACGACGAGCGCGACGGTCATGCCGCGGCGTCCTCGCCGACGCGTTCCATGGCGTCGAGGGCGGCGGCGAGCCGCTTCTCCTCGCCATAGTAGCGCGCCCGCTCCCAGAAGCGCGGGCGCCGGATTCCAGTCGACCGGTGCCGGCCGATGAGCTTGCCGGCGGCGTCCTCGCCGACGATGTCGTAGAGGACGAGGTCCTGCGTGATGATGACGTCGCCTTCCATGCCCATCACCTCGGTGACGTGGGTGATGCGGCGCGAGCCGTCGCGCAGGCGCGCCGCCTGTATGACGACGTCGATGGAGGCGCAGATCATCTCGCGGATCGTCCGCGACGGCAGCGAGAAGCCGCCCATGGTGATCATCGATTCAAGCCGGGACAGGCACTCCCGCGGCGAGTTCGCGTGCAGCGTGCCCATCGAGCCGTCGTGGCCCGTGTTCATGGCCTGGAGCAGGTCGAAGGCTTCGGCGCCGCGAACCTCGCCGACGATGATGCGCTCGGGCCGCATGCGCAGGCAGTTGCGCACGAGGTCGCGCATCGTGATCTGGCCCTGCCCTTCGAGGTTCGGCGGCCGGGTCTCGAGCCGCACGACATGCGGCTGCTGGAGCTGCAGCTCGGCCGCGTCCTCGCAGGTGATCACGCGCTCGTCGAGCTCGATGTAGTTCGTGAGGCAGTTCAAGAGTGTCGTCTTGCCGGAGCCGGTTCCGCCGGAGATCACGACGTTGCAGCGCACCTTGCCGATGATCTTGAGGAGCGTTGCCCCCTCGGGCGAGATCGCCCCGAAGCGGCAGAGCTGGTCGAGGGTGAGCTTGTCCTTCTTGAACTTGCGGATCGTCAGCGTCGGCCCGTCGATCGCGAGCGGCGGAGCGATGACGTTGACGCGCGAGCCGTCGGGCAGGCGCGCGTCGCAGATTGGCGACGATTCATCGACGCGACGGCCCACCTGGCTGACGATCCGCTGGCAGATGTTCATCAGCTGCTGATTGTCGCGGAAGCGGACATTGGTCAGCTGGATCTTGCCGGAGACCTCGATGTAGGTCTTGTTCGCCCCGTTCACCATCACGTCGGCGATGTCGTCGCGCGCCAGCAGCGGCTCGAGCGGGCCGTAGCCGAGGACGTCGTTGCAGATGTCGTCGAGGAGCTCTTCCTGCTCGGCGATCGACATCACGACGTTCTTGAGCCCGATGATCTCGTTGACGATGTCGCGGATCTCCTCGCGGGCGGCATCGGCCTCAAGGCGCGAGAGCTGGGCGAGATCGATCGCCTCGATGAGGGCGCCGAAGATCATGCCCTTGGTCTGGTAGTACTCCTCGGACTTGCGCTTCTCGGCCGCGACGACGAAGGGCGTCGGCTCGGCCGCTGCCGGCTCGGGCGCGGCGGAGCGCGCCGGCGCCTCCTCCGAGAGCACCGGAACGGCGGGCGCGCTCGACGGGATCGGCTCGGCCGGCCGCACGGCCGACAGGCCTTGCGACGATCCTGCTCCTGGACGCTTGCCGAACATTCGGTCTGGATCCTCTCAGCCGCTCACGAGGCCTTGCGTCGCGCCAACCGGGCGAGGATCGGCTCGAGCAGATTGGCTTTCGTGCGTTTCGGCTCGCTGCGTCCGGTCATCGCGGCCGCGAGCTCGCCGAACGCTTCGGTGATCTTCCCGGCCGGCTGCACCTCGGCGATCATCTGGCCGTTGTTCGCCGCCGTCCCGAAGAGCTGGGCATCGAAGGGCAGCGACGAGAAGATTTCGGTCCCGAGCGCCTTCGCGAAATCGGCCGCCGAGATTTCGGGCCGCTTCGGCAAGCCGACCTGGTTGAGCACGATCTTGGGCTTGCGATCGTTCGGCCGCGCTTGGCGCAGGCTGTCGAAGAGATTCTTGGTGTTGCGCAGGCTCGCGAGCTCCGGCGCCGCGACGATGGCGATCTCGTCGGCGCCGATGAGCGTGCGGCGCACCCAGGCCGTCCACAGATGCGGCACGTCGAGGATGATGCACGGGACGGAGGCGCGCAGAATGTCGAGAAGGCCGTCGAGTGCGGTCTCGACGAGGTCGGTGGTGCGATCGAGCATCGCCGGCGCGGCGAGAAGGCTGAGATTGTCGCTGCACTTCGACAACAGCCGATCGACGAGATTCGCGTCGAGCCTTTCGGGCGCGAAGATCGCCTCGGCGATGCCCTGCGGCGGGTCCTGGTTGAAGTCGAGGCCGGCGGTGCCAAAGGCGATGTCGAGATCCGCGACGACGGTCGAGAGCGAGAGCTGGCGCGCCGTCGCCCAGCCGAGATTGTGCGCGACGGTCGACGAGCCGACGCCGCCCTTGGCGCCGACGACCGCGATAGTGCGCCCGACCGGCTCGGCGCCCGGCGCGCAGAACAGGTCCGAGATCGCCTTGACGAGGTCGAGCACCGCCACCGGCGCGATGATGTACTCGCTGATGCCGCGGCGCACGAGCTCGCGGTAAAGGACGACGTCGTTGACGTGGCCGATGACCACGACTTTGGTGCCGCCGTCGCAGACCTCCGAGAGCGAATCGAGGTGCCCGAGCAGCGCCGCGCGATCACCGATCGACTCGAGCACGATGACGTTCGGCGTCGGCGCCTGGCGATAGGCTTCGACCGCCGCCGGCGCGCCGCCCATCTGCACCTTGACGTGGGCCTTGTGCATCCGCCGGTCGTCGGCCGCGGCCTGGATCGAGGCCGCGACATCGGGGGTCTCGCAGAACGCCTGGATGGTGATGCGCGGAACCGGCGCGATCAGGAGGTCGCCGCTATGGGTCGAATCAGACATGCTCGCCAGCCTTTTCCCGCAACGCCGTCAATTGCCGACCTGGGTGTTGATCTTGCCCTTCTCGTCGCTGCGGTACTGCGTCGACGGGTCCTTGCCCTGGCGCAGATTCTCGATGTCCTTCGAGCGCCGCAGTGTGTCGATGCGGCCTTCCTGGCGCCCGCGGACGAGATCGACCGGATCGGCGACCTGGGTGGCGACGTTGCTCTGCAGCGCGCAGCCCTGATTCCAGTAAGGGCCGTTGTTGAGGTCGGCGCTCATGTTGCTGACGCCGAGATCGTGCGGCCACAATCCGCACTTGCCGGCGACCTTGGCCTTGAGGCGCTGGAACGACAGCCGGATCGCCGACGCGGCGCCGGGATCGGCGACGAGATAGGTCGAGACCGAGAGGTAGCCGCCCGGAACCCCGCCGATCTCGAGCGCCTCGCGGACGGCTTCGAGCGTCCGGTGGGCGCCAAGCTCGGCGCCGGCCCCGGCCGGCATCTGCGCCATAAGCGGGCCGTGGCCGTAGCGCCGATACTCGATCGCGAAAGCGACGACGTCCTCGCGCTGACGCGGATCGAGGCCGCTCGCGGCATTGACGAACACGTCGAGGGTTCGAGCGCCCTCCGCCAGCACCATCGGATGACGCTGCCGGTAATCCGGCGAGTAGGTCGACCCGGTCACGGTGCGATCGGCGCCGCAGGCGGCAAGCGGCAGCCCTGCCGCCAGAATGGCGAAGCGGCGAAGGGCTCGTCTGGTCTTCGGCGGACGCGTCATGCGAAAGCTTCCCGATTTCCTCCCGCGCGGCGGCGCGGTGCTTGAGCAGGCTTAGTCCGTGATGAACCCGAAGCGCCCCTTGAGGGGACCGGCCGCAGGCTGGGCGCCGGCGACCCCGTAGATCCTGTTCAATCGGCCGAGGAGCACGGTCTGGGCGTCATGAGCCTCGACGAATCCGTCGTCCGGGCGGGTGACCTCGGCCGCCTCCATCGGCTTGGCGATGTAGGGGGTCACCATGATCATCAGCTCGGTTTCCTTGCGCTGGTAGTCGCGCGAGCGGAACAGGGCGCCGAGCACCGGCAGGTTCAGGAGGCCGGGAACGCCGCTCACCGCCTGGGCGGAGGTCTGGCTGAGCAGGCCGGCGGTCATCATCGTCGCGCCGGAAGGCAGCTCGACGCTCGTCGCCGATTTGCGGACCTTCATGCCCGGCACGTTGACCGTGTCGAACCTGAACTGGTTCTCGTAGTCGAGCTCCGTCACCTCGGTGGAGACCCGCATGCTGATGCGGTTCTCGGAGAGGACGACCGGCGTGAAGTTCAAGGTGACGCCATAAGGCTTGAACTCGAGGCCGATGGTGCAGGTCCTTTGGCCACCCGCCAGGGGCGTGTCGCAGCTCTGCGATTTCGGGATCGGGATTTCGCCGCCGGCCGTGAAGGTCGCGGCCTCGCCGGAGATCGCCACCAAGGTCGGCTCGGCGAGCACACGCGACACGCCGGCGCGCTCGAACGCCTCCAGCGTGGCGTTCGCGAACTTGCCGCCTCGCTGCACCGTGCCGCTGACCCGGTTGTTGACCGCGAGCACCTGGTTCGAAAGCGGGTAGACCGCGTTCGTGAGGAAGTCGAAACCCGACCAGCTGCCCGACGTGTTGATGCCGAACTGCTTGAGCACGCTGCGGGCGACCTCGACCACGGTGACGCGCAGCATCACCTGGTCCTTGCCGCGGATCGTCACCGAGTTGATCACCGCGCCCTTGGCGGCGCTGAACAGGCCGCCGGAGACGCCGACGAAGGCGTTGGCGATGTCGGTCGCCTGCTGCGCCTCCGAGCTCGACGACACGACGCCGGTCATCAGGATCGAATCGCCGGCCGGCTTGATCTCCAGAACCGCGTTCGGCAGCGCGCTCCTGAGGGTCTGGCGCAGGACGTTGAGGTCGCGGCCGACCGAGACCTCGAGCGCCGCGATCTGGCGACCGTCCGCGTCCATGACGAAGATCGAGGTGGCGCCGTTCTCGATGCCGATCAGGAAGAGCTTGCGAGTCGAGCGCACGACGGCGTTCGCGACCTTCGGGTTGGCGACGAAGACCTCCTTCGCGTCCCGCGGCAGGTCGACGACGAGCGAACGGCCGATCGAAAGGTCGATGCGGCGGGCGATCGTCTGCTCGTTCGGACCGACCTCGAGGACCGGCGCCGCAGCGACCGGCCCGTTCGGGCCGACGTCGCGGGCGAGCGCTGGCGCAAGCAGCGCTGGCGCAAAGAGCGCCGGCGCGATGCCCGCGACGAGCAAGCCGATCCTTGTCTTTGCCGTTCTGCGGCGGGTCGATCCCATCAGGCAGCCCTTCTTGAACTCTGAACGTCTCTTCACCGCTTCGGCGATTGCTTGGAGACGCCGTAGCGCACGACCGTCAGCGCGCTCTCGGCGCGATCGGAGCGCGGCGCGTCCTGCGTCTGGTTGGCGTCGGCGAGGCTGCGCAAGGCGAGCGAAAGGTGGCCGATCTTCTGCGCCAGCGTGATCATCTCGGCCTGGGTCGGGGTGAGCTCGAGCGTCGCGGTCTCGCCGGTGACGACCTTCTCGCCGTTGCGCTCCTGGATGTTCTGCCCGATCGCAAGCACGCGGATGTTGGTCAGGATGGTCTCCGACATGTGCACGTCGACGCCGCCGGCGCGGGAGGATTCGTCGTCGCGGAACGTGCGGATGATGTCGACGCGGTCGTTCGGCAGGATGAAGCCGCCGGCCGAGCTCGCGCCGCGGGTGTCGATCGACATCGCGACGGCGCGCATGCCGGCCGGCAGGATCGCCGACAGGAAGCCCGAGCCGTCGGTCTTGATCAGCTTCTCGCGCCGGATCGGCTCGCCGCCGAGAAAGCTGCTGCGGGCGAGCGAGCCCGTGGTCTCCTCGAGGCCGTTCGGGAACTCGCTTCGCCGGATGAGCGCGCTCGAGGCGCTGTCCGCCGGCCACGCCACCCAGCGCATGTCGGGGGCCTTGAGGTTTTGCCCCATCGGGATGTCCGCCGAGGCGACGAGGACGTCGACGGTGCGGACCGAAGGTGCGGCTTCGACGACGCGCGGCGGCGGCGGCGGCTCGCCTCCGCTCATCATGAACGCGGCGGCGCCTCCGGCGAGAATCGCGATGCCGAGGACTGCAAGGCGGGCTGACTTCATGAGGGCTGACCTGAACGCGACGCCGGAAGACCGACGCCGCGAATTCCATCAGCCAAACGTCAAATTATGGTTAACCAGACCCTATTCATTCGCGGCCGAAAGCGGCGCGCCGATCACGGCCCGACGATCGCGCCCCAGATCGCCGTGTGCGGATAGACGACGAGCGCGGCGAGCGCGAGCGCGATGCCGTAGGGAACGCCGGTCTTGGGATGGTGCAGCCGCGACAGCCAGTCCCAGCGTAGTGCGATCGCCGGCAGCGGCAGCTTCCGAAGCGCCAGGATCGCAAGGGTCAGCCCGCCGCCGGCGATCGACGCGACCAGGAAATACTCCATCAGCGTGTCGAAGCCGAGCCAAAGCGCCGTCGCGGCAGCAAGCTTCGCGTCGCCGCCGCCGATCCAGCCGAACCCGAACAGCGCGAAGGTGAGCGCGAGAACCGCGGCGCCGGCGGCAACGTGCAGGAGGGCCGCGTGAGCCGACAATCCGCTGGCGACCGCGAACACCGCGAAAGCCGCGACGAGCGCGAGCGATAGCCGGTTCGGGATGGTCATCGTCAGGAGGTCGCTCGCGGCCGCGTAGGCCATCAGAGCCGGGAAGACGAGGAGGAGTGCGGTTTCGATCACCGGGGTGCTTCCGTTCGCCGCCATCCCATACTAGGGCCAGCCCATACTAGGGTCGGATGGCTTCGATCCGGTAAACGTCCTGTCGGCGTGCGGTCCTCGTTGCCGGATTATTTAAACCCGGCGGCAACGCCGTCGTAGGATGCCGAGATCTTGACGCCGAGCGCCGTGACCGCGGCGATGATCGCCACAGCGATCAGCAAAGCCAGAAAGGCATATTCGATCGAGGCGGTGCCGCGCTCGTCGCAAATGAATCTTCGAAGAAGGGAATTCATCGCAGGGCCGCTGAAACGATCGGGGAATTCGTCCGGCGGCGGCCCCGGCGTGACGCCGGAGCCGCCGAGCCAAGACGGCTTACTTCAGCTGGTTCGAAACCGCCGTGAACGTGCTGGTCAGCTTCGTGCCGAGCGTCGTCATGGCGCTGATGGCGGCGACCGCGATGAGCGCGGCGATGAGGCCATACTCGATGGCGGTGGCGCCCGACTCGTCGTTGGCGAAACGGTTGAAAAGGGTCTTCATGATCAGCTCCTTTGACCTGGTTGCTTCACTGTCGTCCGTCGACCTTCGCTTGACAGGGCCGATCGGAACCAAGGTCGACCATAATGCCGGCCCGTTGCGACATAGTTAAACCCGATGCTTGCAAAGACGATCTTCCCCCAAATACTGGAGATGGTTAATTGCGTCTTTCTGGTTTCGCGTAAGTGTCCCGTCGACATGTTATCACGATTACAGTAAGATCAAAATGGTTGCTCATTTCCTATAGTGAGTATTCGGACTCAATATGAGAGCTTTCGTCCAGGGCAGCGCCCGGCCTTCTCTCGCGCTTTGTCCCGCTCGATGTTGTCGAGTCGACTTGGCGCGCCGGTGGTTAGGGGTTCCTTCACCATTTTCCCCTCAGAGTTTCTCGCCACTCAGCTTGAGGTCAGTTCCATGGGCATCGGCCTGCGATTCTTCCATGCTCGTGCTTCCCTGATGCTGATCGCGCTCGCCGGCTCGATGAGCGGCGAGGCCGCCGCCGCCCCGCCGAACGGCCAGCCTCCTCTCGCGGTCATGATCGACCATGCCCGGGTGGTGAAGCTTCCGGAGCGCACGCAGACCGTCATCGTCGGCAATCCGATCATCGCCGACGTGACGGTGCAGCGGAACGGCATCATGGTCGTCACCGGCAAGAGCTACGGGGTCACGAACCTCATCGCGCTCGACGGCGCCGGCGTCCTGCTCTCGGAGTCGCTGATCAGCGTCCAGGCGCCGAGCGAGTCCGTCGTCACGGTGCAGCGCGGGCTCGAGCGCGAGTCGTATTCCTGCACGCCGAGCTGCCAGCCGTCGCTCCTCCTCGGCGACGCCACGAAGTATTTCGGAGAGGTCGGCGGCCAGGCGACGCAGCGCAATACCCTCGCGACGCAGCGCTAGAGGCCGGCGCGGTCTGTCGGCGCGCCGTCGGGAATAGGCCCTTTCTCGACGATCGATCTAACCGTTCCGAAAGCTTTTTTCCGTAAGACATCATGCACAAGGCCGTCGGCGGCTCGCGACGCCGTGCCGGGCGGCCCTCAGCGATGGGCAGCATGATGTTCCGCAGCGAAGCGAAGATCCCTTCCGTTCCGCGGCTTGCCAGAACCCTCTCGGCGGCGGCGCGAGCGGCGGCCGGCCGGTTCCGGCGCGACCAGAGCGGCGTCACCGCGATCGAGTTCGGGGCCGTCGCGGCGCCGTTCTTCGCGCTCCTGTTTGCGATCATCGAGACGGCGCTGACGCTGTGGACGACCCAGGTGCTCGAGACCGGCGTCGGCAATGCCTCGCGCCGCATCTACACGGGGCAGTTCCAGCAGGACAACGCCGCGACCGATCCGACCCTTATCGCCGGCAAGTTCCGCGACGAGATCTGCAAGAGCATCGTCGCCCTGATCAGCTGCGACAAGATCCAGATCGACGTCCGCACCCTCGCTTCCTTTCCGGGGCAGAAGCCGCAGAAGCCGATCACCGCCGACGGGCAGTTCGACAGCGCCAATTTCGGCAAATACGAGCCGCCCGGCGCGAATCAGATCGTCGTCGTCAGGGCCGCCGTCGAATACCCGGTCTTCGTCAGCCTGCTCAACCCGAACCAGTCGAATCTCCAGAACGGCAACCGCCTGATCATGGGAACGGCGGCCTTCCGCACCGAACCCTTCGCCCAATAGGACCGTTCCGATGCGTGCCCTCTCTCCTCCGACTCTTCGCCGGCTGGCGCTGCGGCTTCAACGCTTCGTCCCGTCCCGCGACGGCGTCGCCGCCGTCGAGTTCGCGATGGTGCTGCCGGTCATGGTGCTGATGTATCTCGGCATGACCGAGCTGACCTTCGCGGTGAACACCGATCGCAAGATCACGCTGCTTTCGCGCACCCTCGCCGACCTCACCGGGCGCGCGACGAGCGTCAACACCGCCGACATGGACACCATCTTCAACGCCGCAAGCTCGGTGATGGCGCCCTACAGCAGCGATCAGGCGAAGCTCACGGTCTCCAGCATCGTCGTCAAGGACACGGGCACGAAGGACCAGAACGGCAACGCCGTCCTCAAAGGTACGGTTTGCTGGAGCACGGCGCGGGGTCCCGGCAGTCCGGTCGGGCTTGCCAAGGGCTCGACGGTGACCGTTCCGGACGGCTTCCAGACCGCCGACAGCAGCTACATCCTGGCCAACGTGGAGATGCCCTACAGCCCGGTCTTCGGCGCCTCGATCCTGCAGACGATCACCGGGCAGAGCACGAAGACGCTCTCCGAGGAGACCCCCTGGCCTGTCCGCAACGTCAAGGAAGTGGTCTGGCAAGGCACGACCCCCTGCCTCACCTGACGGGCCGGTCGGCTCAGATCGTCTGATTGTAGGCCCCGACCTCCGGGTTCTGGCGCAACGCCGCGTCGACCGCGCCGAACATCGCGCGCATGCGCGCTTCCGACACCGGGCTCTCGACCACGACCACGAGCTCGGGCTTGTTCGACGAGGCGCGCACGAGGCCCCACGTGCCGTCCTCGACCGTGACCCGCACGCCGTTCACGGTGACGAGGTCGCGGATCGGCTGGCCGGCGACCGTCTCGCCCTTCTCCTGCATGGTCGTGAAGTGCCGCATGACCCGGTCGGCGACCTCGTACTTTTGCTCGTCGGCGCATTTCGCCGCCATCGTCGGCGAGCCCCACGTCTTCGGTAGGGCGCGGTAGAGGTCGGCCATCGACTTGCCGGGATTGCGGTCGAGCATCTCGACGACGTGGATAGCGGTGAGGACGCCGTCGTCGTAGCCGCGCCCGACCGGGCTGTTGAAGAAGAAGTGCCCCGACTTCTCGAAGCCCGCGAGCGCCGAGAGCTCGGTGACGCGGCGCTTGATGTAGGAGTGCCCGGTCTTCCAATAATCGGCTTTGACGCCGCGCTGCTTGAGCTCCGGGTCGGTCGCGAAAAGGCCGGTCGACTTCACGTCGACGACGAAGGTCGCGCCCGGGTGGAGCTTCGAGAGATCGCGCGCCAGCATGACCCCGATCTTGTCGGCGAAGATCTCCTCGCCCTCGTTGTCGACGACGCCGCAGCGGTCGCCGTCGCCGTCGAAGCCGAGCCCGACATCGGCGCCGGTCTCGCGGACCTTGTCCGCGATCGCGTGCAGCATCTTCATGTCCTCGGGGTTCGGATTGTAGCGCGGGAAGGTGTAATCGGGTTCGGCGTCGAGCGGCACCACCTCGCAACCGATCGCTTCGAGGACGCGCGGCGCGAACGCGCCGGCGGTGCCGTTGCCGCACGCCGCCACGACCTTCAGCTTGCGCTTGATCTTCGGCCGGTCGGTCAGGTCGGCGATATAGCGCTCGCCGAAGCCCTCGACGAAGCTGTAGGCGCCGCCCTCCCGCAGCCTGAAGGCGGCGGCGAGGACGATGTCGCGAAGCCGCCCCATCTCGTCGGGGCCGAAGGTGAGCGGCCGGTTGGCGCCCATCTTCACGCCGGTCCAACCGTTGTCGTTGTGGGACGCGGTGACCATCGCGACGCAGGGGCAGTCGAGGGCGAACTGGCCGAAATAGGCCATCGGCGAGAGCGCGAGCCCGACATCCTTCACCCGCATGCCGGCGGCCATCAGGCCGGAGACGAGGGCGTATTTGATCGACGAGGAGTAGGCCCGGAAATCGTGCCCGGTCACGATGTCGGGGCGTACCCCCATCTCGTGCGCGAGCGTGCCGATGCCCATGCCCAGCGCCTGCACCCCCATGAGGTTGATCTCTTGCGGAAACAGCCAGCGCGCATCGTATTCGCGAAAGCCGGTCGGCTTCACGAGCGGGAAGGATTCGAACTCGAAGGTATTGGCGGCGAGCGCCGGCCTTGGCTGCGGAAACATGGCGTCTCAGGGGTGAAGGGAAGCGCGGCGGGCGCGAGCGCGCCGGGATAGCGGATATCGGCCGGAGAGGAAATGGGGGCGGCCGCGAATGGGCGCGTGCGGCCTGTCGTACCAACCTTGCGTCGCAAGCCCAACCTTGCGTCGCAAGCGATGGCGGCGCACTCTTCGCCGTTGCCGCGGCTACGGGAGGCCCGAGATGCGCGCCTTTGGACTCCGCCTTGCTTTCCTCGCCGCATTTGCGGCGCCGCTCGCAGTCGAGGCCGAAACCCTCAAGGTCGTCGAGGTGAATGCCCCGGCAGTGAACTGCGTTTTTCGGACCACCTGCAGGATCCCGGTGACCGATTCCGTCGGTCATATCCCCCTGCCCTTCATTGCAACTGCGGGAACCGCTTGGCTGCAGTCGCGCAGCTTCACGGCCGAACCCGGCACGCCCGGCGCCGGCAAGACCGGCTATCTCTATCGCATCAGCCTGACCGAGGCCTCCGGCTCGGCGGAATGCATCGGCGGTCTTGTGCTCGACTTCGGCCCGGTGGCGAAGCTCCCGTACCAGACAGGGGTTATGGCCGACGTGTTCGTCATCACGACGGGCGGTCTCGGCACCATCGGCATCAAATCCGCGACGAAGACCGGGAACGTGATCGAGTTCGAGCTCGCGCAGGGTTTGTGCCTCTCGGGCGGCGCCGACATCAAGAACACGACGTTTTTCTTCGGGCTCGCGGCCGATACCGCGCCGACGGCATCGACGGCCCGTATCTGGGCGGTCGGGAACCCTCCCTTTTATGAGGTCGAGGCGCGCGTCCCGGCGCACTGAGCGGTCAACGGCAGCGGCTTGAGAGCATCGGCTAGCGTCCCATCTTCGATTTTCCCTGAACTTGCCGGCTCTTCCGAGCTTGACTACGGTTCGGGACACGCCCAACCAACGTCAAGCCTCTGGAGGGAACGAATGCGCACCTCATCTCCCGGCCTTCGCCGCTCGCTTCTCGCCGCGGCCGCGCTTCTCGGCCTGAGCGGTGCCGCATCGGCGCAGATGGAACTCAAGATCCTGGCTCCGGCGGCGCCCGGCGGCGGCTGGGACCAGACCGCGCGCTCGATGCAGCAGGCGCTGGTTCAGTCCGGCGCCGCAAAGAGCGTGCAGGTGACGAACATCCCCGGCGCCGGCGGCACCATCGGCATCGCGCAGTTCGTGAACAGCGCCAAGGGCGACGGCAACCAGCTGATGGTGAACGGCTTCGTCATGGTCGGAGCGATCCTGACCAACAAGGCGCCGGTCACCCTCGATCAGGTGACGCCGATCGCGCGGCTCACGAGCGAGTACCTCGTCATCGTCGTGCCGGCGAACTCGCCGCTCAAGACCGCGAAGGACCTCGCCGACCGGCTCAAGGCGGAGCCCGGGAAGGTCGCCTGGGCCGGCGGCTCCGCGGGCGGCGTCGATCACATTGCGGTCGGGCTCTTCTCCAAGGCGGTCGGCGGCGATCCGACCAAGATCAACTACATCCCGTTCTCCGGCGGCGGCGAAGCGATCGCCGCGATCATGGGCGGCAAGGTCACGGCCGGCGTCTCGGGCTACGGCGAGTTCGAAGGCCAGATCAAGACCGGCAAGCTGCGCATTCTTGCCGTGACCTCGCCGAAGCGCATCGAGGGCGTCGATGCCCCGACGCTGAAGGAGCAGGGCATCGACCTCGACATCGCGAACTGGCGCTCCGTGATGGGCGCGCCCGGCATCACGCCGGCGCAGCGCGACGCGCTCATCAAGACGATCGAAACCATGGTGAAATCGCCTGCCTGGGCCGAAGTACTGAAGCAGAAGGGCTGGGACGACGCCTATCTGCCCGGCGACGAGTTCGCCGCGTACCTGAAGCAGGAGCAGACGCGGGTCGCCGATGTCCTGAAGACCATCGGCCTGGTGAAATAGCCCGGAACTCATCACAGCGGGGGCGTCATGGCCGAGGCCAGAACGGGAAGACCGGTGGATCGCGCCGCGATCGTCATCGGGGTGTTTCTGCTGATCCTGGCGGCGATCACCGTCTGGGACGCGCGCCGCCTCACCATGACGTCGACCTACGGCATGGGCCCGGAAGCCATGCCGTACATCATCGCCGGCGGGCTCGCCCTCCTTGCCGCCGGCCATTTCGTGTTCGCGCTCCGGAGCTCCCTTCCGGCGCGCGAGCAGGCCGATTCCGGCGCGATCCTCTGGATCGCGCTCGGGCTCGTCGCGCTCATCGCCGGGATCGGCTTCGGCGCCGGGTTCATTCCGGCGATGGCGCTCCTGTTCGCCGCGACGGCGCGCGCCTTCGGGCGCACCGCCATCGTCACCGACCTCGTGATCGGGCTCGTGCTCGCCTTCGTCGTGTACCTCATGTTCACGAAGCTCTTGACGCTTGCGTTGCCTGAAGGACCCCTCGAGCGCCTTCTCTGAGGTCCCGCCATGGACACGTTCTCGGCACTCGGACAGGGCTTTCTCGTAGCTCTGGCGCCCGCAAAGCTGCTCTACGCCCTCATCGGCGTGTTCCTCGGGACCGCGGTCGGCGTCTTGCCCGGGATCGGCCCCGCCCTCACCGTCGCGCTGCTCCTGCCGGTGACCTTCAAGCTCGACCCGACCGGCTCGCTCATCATGTTCGCCGGGATCTACTACGGCGGCATGTATGGCGGCTCGACGACCTCGATCCTCATCAACACGCCCGGCGAGAGCGCCTCGATGATCACCGCGCTCGAGGG
>DAINQO010000067.1:0-15232 GCA_036742625.1 Microvirga sp. | reverse complement strand
CGATCCCGCGCCAGCCCTGGAGATAGAAGTGGAACGAGACGTTGTCGGCGACCGGGTGCCCGGCGCCGACGTCGATGTAGAACCCCTCCGTCTTCCCCGCGAATATCTGGGCGAGGTGGTAGTCCTCGAGGTTCTGGGCGTAGGAGAGGTTCATGAGGTTTAACCCTCGAATCCGGGAAGGTCTTTCAGGGTCACCTCAAACCCCCTCATGCTGAGGTGCGAGGCCCCCGGCCGAGCCTCGAAGCACGCACCGGCACCTGGGCGCTGCATCGGCAGGGTGCCTCCTTCGAGGCTCGCGCTGCGCGCGCGCACCTCAGGATGAGGATATGGGAGATTGGCGCAAGCGCCTAAGTCCCCACCCGGAGCGGCGCATGCAGCTTGCGCAGCGCGGCGAGCGCCGAGAGCGCCGTGATGCGGCCGGTCTTCGGGTTCTCGGAGGGGATGTTCTCGATCGTCATCGAGAACGTCGCCGAATCCGACTCCACCTCGATGGTGTGGCAGTTGCGCGTGACGGCCGGGTCGGCCCAGATGTCGATCGTGGTGCGGTCGGGGCCGATGCCGGCGAGCGACAGCGCCGCGGCGACGTTGACGTTCGCCGGAAATCCCGCCGCGGCCTCCCGCGCCGTGCCGCTGAAGACGCGCTTTGCCGCGTTCAGCCCCTCGACCGAGATGCCGTTCGCTTCGAGATAGGGCGCGCCGATCAGCCCCTTCGGCGGCTTCCTCGTCGTCATGCGCACCGCATGGATCGTGCCCTCGGCCGCCGCCGTCACGGCGTCGAGGCCGATGAGGGCGCCGGTCGGGACGACGATCTGCCCGCCCTTCTCGCGCGCGAGCGCGATCAGCTCGGGGCGCGGCAGGAGCGCGCCGGCGCTCAGCACCATCACGCTCTTGCCGGCCTCGAGCATCGGCCGGCAGATCGCCTCGAGCACCGCCGCCGGCGCCGCTTCGACGGCAAGATCCGCGTGCTCCGGCAGCTCGGCGAGCGCCACGATCGGGCACTCGATCCCCTCCTCCCGCATCCACGCCTCCGCCTTGCCGCGGTCGCGCACCGCGACGCAGGCGAGGGCGAGGCCGGGGAGACCCTGCGCGAGCCGCCGGGCAAGCGCCCGCCCGATGGCGCCGAGGCCGGCGACGGCGATTCGTGTCGGAGCGGGCATGCGGTTTCCCTGTCATTCCGGGGCTCGCCGAAGGCGAGAGCCCGGAACCCATAACCACGACC
Organism: Microvirga sp.; assembly: GCA_036742625.1. Lineage (GTDB taxonomy): Bacteria > Pseudomonadota > Alphaproteobacteria > Rhizobiales > Beijerinckiaceae > JAJKJG01. The sequence continues at coordinate 14,013 of DAINQO010000067.1, read as the reverse complement.
TCATACGACGACGCGAAGCGGTCGTGCGCATTTGGAATCGCTGGTGTTTATGGGTTCCGGGCTCTCCGCTTCGCGGAGCCCCGGAATGACAGGGAGTGATCGAAACCGCAACCGACTCGCATCCCCGCGCCGTCCCGCGCTCGGGAGCGCCGAGCGGCGTCGCGCCCGGCGGCTGTTCCCGCCGTTACGGGTCGGTGCGAGAGGCGCTTTCGATGGCGGCGATCAGGACGTCGAGGCTGAACGGCTTGGTGATGTAGGCGTCGCAGCCGGCATCCCGTGCGGCGTGGCGGAGATCCTCATCCGGCGATGCCGTCACGAGAATGATCGGGAATGCATGACCCATCGCCCGGACTTGCGCCGTCAAATCGATCCCGGAGTCGCCGTTGAGGTTCAGATCGGTGACGAGGCAAGCCGCCTGGTCGAGGTCGGCAGAATCGCGAAACGCCTTGACGCTCGCGAAGACCTCAGTCGAAAACCCGTGCGCATTCAAGCCGCGCTGGATCGCGGTCAGGACGCTCGAGTCGTCGTCGACAATAATGATCTTTTTCATGCGCCGCCTGTGGTGAAACGCTGCCACAACGCTGCCGTTGCGGCCAGCGTTGTTCGCAGGGGGCGCCGGATTACAAGAGAACATCAGCCGCGGTCTTGTCGATTTCAGCCAATCGTTTGCGGTCATGCGCCATCGCCTCGCCGGCGCGAAGCCCGGGACTTGGCAATGGCCGGGGCGTCGCCGCGCCCGTGAGTGGACGCGAAGGCCGCGTTCGGCCTATTTTGCCTCGGATGGGCTTGCTCCTTGCGCCGCTGCCGGCAGGCGCCTCTTTTGCCGGGGCACCGTCCGGCTCGGCCGGCTTGAGCCGACGACATGCGGGCTGACGCCGAAACGCCGATCTGGGTCTCGGAGCTCGTGCCGACGGCGCGGCAGAACTGGTCGGCCGCCGCATTGGTCGCGGTCGTGCTCGTCGTGTTCGGAGCGTTGGTGCCGATCGCCACCAGGCCCGCGGCCGAGCTCAACTCGTTCTTCCCGACGCTGGATGCGATCGTCCTCATCACCGACCTGATCACGGCGGTGCTGCTGTTGACGCAGTTCTCGATCTCCCGGTCGCGGTCGCTCCTCGCCCTTGCCTTCGCCTACCTGTTCACGGCGCTCATCGTCGTCCCGCATGCCCTGACGTTCGCCGGCGCGTTTTCTCCGACCGGGCTCTTGGGAGCCAACCGGCAGACGGGATCGTGGCTGTTCATCTTCTGGCATTTCGGGTTCAGCGCCGCCCTATTGGCCTATGCGGCGCTCAGGAGGCGTGAGGGCACAGGGACCCGTTTCGAGGGCTCGACGCTCGCGGCGATCGGCTGGTGCGTGGCGGGCGCGGTCCTCGCCGTCGTCGCATTGACCTGGCTTTCGACCGCCGGAACCGACCTCCTCCCGGCGATCATCACCCCGCAATCGACGATCAGCCCGACGGTGCGCTATCCGATCTGGGCGACGATCCTGCTCACGGGCGCGGCGCTTGTCGTGCTGGCGGCCCATCGTCGACGCTCCGTGCTCGACCTGTGGCTGATGGTGGTCGCCTTCGTTTTCATCCTGGAGCTCGTCTTCAGCGGCTTGCTGCCCTCGGCGCGGTTCAGCATCGGATTCTACGCCGGCCGCGTGCTGTCGCTCCTGACGGCCTGCATCGTCCTGGTCGTCCTGCTCGAGGAATCGATGCGTCTCTATGCGGAGCTCGCCCGCTCCAACCTGATGCTGGTGCACGAGCGCAATAATAAACTGATGAACATCGAGGCCGTCGCATCGTCCATCTCGCACGAGCTGAAGCAGCCGCTCGGGGCGATATCGCTGAATTGCGAGACGGCCAAGATCCTTCTTCAGCGGGCGGCGCCGGACATCGGGCAGACGATGGCGGTGCTCGACGAAACCATCGCGGCGACGAACCGCGCCAACGAGCAGCTCGAGGGAGCGCGAGCCTTGTTCGGCAGGGCCGAGCGGGAGCAGGAGATCATCAATGTGAGCGACATAGCGGATCGCGCCATCCGCCTGGTCGCAAGGGAGCTGCGCTCGCACAACATCGCGACGCGTCTGGAGCTGCCCGCCAAGGCCGTGTACGCGATCGGCCATGGCAATCAGATCCAGCAGGTGATCATCAACCTGCTGGTGAACGCGATCGAGGCCCTGTCCCGGGCGCCGCCCGAGAACCGTGTCTTGCGCATCGGGGCGGGCGCTGAGGGCGGCACCGCCGTCGTCGAGATCGAGGACTCGGGCGACGGCATCGATCCCGCCAAGGCCGACAAGATTTTCGAGCCGTTCGTGACCTCGAAGCCGAGCGGGATGGGACTCGGTCTCGCGATCTGCCGCACCATCGTCGACCGGCACGGCGGCACGCTCGCGATCGCCCAGGCGCATCCGCGCGGAACGATCGTCCGCCTCGCCCTGCCGGCCGCGTCGGACGCGCAACCGGCCCTTCCACGAGCCGCGGCGCGTCCGAGCGCGGCGGCCATCCTGACAGACGGGCGCCGGCCCGCTCCCGACGCCGCCGCCTGAGACGCCGGGCGCGAGGATCGGTATCGCGGTCAGTAGTAGCGGCAGGCGCCGTAGTACGAGTCGTAATAGGCATAGGGCCCGCAGCCGCCGCGGTAGTACCCGGCGGCGCCGACTCCGGCCGCGACCCCGGCCGCCGCGAGGCCATAGCCGTACCGGCGATAGCCGCGGCCGTAGCCGCCATAGCCGCCGTAACGGCGCCCGTAGCCGTAGCCGTAGCCGCCGCGATAGCCGCGCCCGATGGCCGCGGCGCGGTAGCCGCCGCCGCGATAGCCGCGACCGACGGCCATGGCGCGGTAGCCGCCGCCGCCACGATAGCCGCCGCCGCGGTAGCCGGGGCGTGCGTCGGCCTCGGTCACGCTGGTGACGATCAGGGTGGCAAGGGCAGCCGCGGCGATCAGCAAGGTTTTCATGATCTCGTCTCCTTGACGGAAATGGACGGACGCGCAGGCCGGCAGCGGGCGCATCGCCAACTCGGATTTCGACTCTGATCGGCCTCTTAAGAACTGCTTGATCGAATCGGACGCTGGGGCGTCTCGCCGGCGGCGGCAGCGCAGCCCCTGAGCCTCACCAGCGCGTCGGCGGCGCCGAGGCCGAATTGCCGGATGGCGTCGTCGGTCAGCGCCGATCTCGCGCTCGCCAGCCTGTCGATGCTGGTCCGAAGCGCGGCGAGCGCTTCCCGCAGTTGCGCCGCTTCCGCCTGCACGGCGGCGTTCTCGCCGAGCTTGCGCTCGCGCAGGGCGTCGCCGAACCGCTGCAGCTCCGCCCTGAGCTTGGGGAGATTGGCGAGCGCGTCCCTGGGCAGCCCGCCGGCCTTCGCCAGGACGGCGTCGGTCATCGTGTCCGCGACCCTGCCGGCGAGGTGGTCGATCCTGCTTATCGCGACCAGGGCGAGGATCGCTGCGGCGATGACGAGGATCGCGGTCGCGTTGATCAGCGCCAGCACGAGCTGCCCGGGGAGCCGCCGCAGCCGTGCCGAAACCCGCGGTGCGATCGGCTCGGACATGGCCGCCTCCTCGTGGCACGCGGCGCTCACGTCACGCGATCAGCGCAGCGCGGCGCCGATCGAGCCCGTGGTCGCGGGAAACTCCCCGGCGGCGGCGACCGGAGACGGGGCGTGCTGCCGGGTCGTCATCAAGGCCGAGCCGCAGGCGCCGCCGAGCAAGGCGAGGACGAGGAGGCCGCGCACCAGCTGGGCGCGTCTTTGCCGCGGACGATAAGCCAGCGACGCCCGTCGAAACGTCGCACCGGACCGTGCCGGGTGAAGGATGCCGTGGAGCAGGGCCGCGTCCGCAGGGCTCGGTCTGGAGGCGGGATCGAAAACCGGCATGGCCGTTCCTTCGCAAACATTGCAGGCAGCGAAGCTACGGCGCGCGAGGCAAGCGCCGCTATTGTCCCAAGGTGCATTGCCCCAAAGGACACCGCCGCCGTCGCGGCCGAGCGTCCCGCGTTGCGGGCTGGCGCCCGGCGTTGTAGCGAGGCGCAACGAAGGACGACCCGCAATCGGAGGGAACAATGCTCAAGACGCTTTTCGGCGCGGTGCTTGCCGGCGCGCTCGCCATCGCCGGCGCCGCCTCGGCCCAGACCTTCCCGACCCGTCCGATGACGCTCGTGATCCCGTTCGCGGCCGGCGGCCCGACCGACGTGCTCGGGCGCGTGATGGCCGAAGCAATGAGCAAGAGCCTCGGCCAGCAGGTCGTGGTCGAGAACGTCGGCGGCGCCGGCGGCGGCACCGGCTCGCAGCGCGTCGCCCGCGCCGCGCCCGACGGCTACACCTTCCTCCTCGGCACGGTCGGCACCCACGCCCAGAACCAGACCCTGTACAAGAAGCCGCTCTACAACGCCGCGACCGACTTCCAGCCGGTCGGCCTCATCGCCGAGGTGCCGCTGATCCTGATCACCCGCAAGGACTTCCCGGCGAGCTCGTTCGAGGAGTTCGTCGCCTATGCGAAGGCGAACCAGGACAAGATGACCTACGGCTCGGCCGGCGCCGGCTCGGCGACGCATCTCGGCTGCGTCCTCCTCGACTCGGCGATGGGCACGAAGATCCAGCACGTGCCCTACCGCGGCACCGGCCCGGCGATGCAGGACCTCCAGGGCGGACGCATCGACTTTTTGTGCGAGATCGTCTCGACGGCGCTGCCGCAGATCCAGGGCGGCGCGGTCAAGGCCATCGCGACAATGACCAAGGCGCGCTCGCCGGTGCTGCCGGAGCTCGCCACCATCCACGAGAAGGGCATCCCGAACTTCGAGGCGCTGACCTGGAACGCCTTCTTCCTACCGAAGGGGACGCCGGAGCCGGTCGCGAAGAAGCTGCACGACGCCATGCTCCAGGCGATGGATTCGGCCGCGGTGAAGGAGCGGCTGCAGAGCCTCGGCGCGGTGCTCGTCGCGCCGGAGCGGCGCTCGCCCGAATACCTCGCCGGCTTCGTCACGAGCGAGATCGAGAAATGGGCCGCGCCGATCAAGGCGAGCGGGGTGAGTGTGGAGTGAAGGCAAGCAGAGATGCGCCCTCTCTGCTGGCCGAGCGGCACTCACAGGCCTCCTCATGCTGAGGTGCTCGGCCGAAGGCCGAGCCTCGAAGCACGCACGCGCGTGGAGCTGCGTTGGCGTGGTGCGTCCTTCGAGGCCGCCGCTTCGCGGCGTCACCTCAGGATGAGGGGCTTGGGAGGCAACCAGAACCAGCAATGATGAGGCTCCCGTGAGAGACTTCCACCGCCCCGGCCGCTCCGCCGTCTACGGCGCGAGCGCCATGATCGCGACCTCGCACCCGAAGGCGTCGCTCGCCGGCATCGAGATTCTGCGCCGCGGCGGCAGCGCCGTCGACGCGGCGATCGCCGCAACCGCGCTTCTGGGCGTGATCGAGCCCGGCATGACCGGCATCGGCGGCGACTGCTTCGCGATCGTGGCGAAGCCCGGCGCCGAGCCGGTGACGATCAACGGCTCCGGCCTCTCGCCGGCCGGCGCGACGCTCGATTTCGCCGCCGAGACGGGCGTCGCCGAGATCGCCGACAACTCGCCGCTCGCGGTCACGGTGCCGGGCGCCGTCGACGCCTGGTGCCGGCTGCACGCCGACTACGGCCGGCTCGATCTCGCCGACGTGCTCGAGCCCGCCGCCCGGCACGCCAAGGAGGGCTACCCGGTCGCGCCGCGCGTCGCCTTCGACTGGGGCCGCAACGCCGAGCGCCTGCGCCGCCTGCCGGCGACCGCGGCGGCGTTCCTGCCCCGCGGCCGGGCGCCGCGCGAGGGCGACGTCCACCGCCAGCCGGCGCTCGGCGCGACGCTCGAGAAGATCGGCCGCGACGGCCGCGACGCCTTCTACGACGGCGCCGTCGCCGACGACATCGTCGCGACGCTTGCCGCGCTCGGCGGCCCGCACACGCATGACGACCTCGCGGCGCAGACCTCGGATTATGCGCCACCGATCGCGGCCGCGTTCGCCGGCCACGACATCCTCGAATGTCCGCCGAACGGCCAGGGCGCCGCGGCGCTCCTGCTCCTCAAGGCGCTCGAGGGCTGGCCGGCGCTCGAAGCCGCAAACGACGCCGGCGAGCGCGCCCATCTCTTCGCGCTCGCGACCCGCGGCGCGTATTTCCTGCGCGACCGGGCGCTGACCGACCCGGCCGCGATGCCGACGACGATCGAGGACTTCCTGTCCGAGCGCTCGGTCGCGTTCGTGCGCGATTACGCCGGCGCGCCGGCGCCGGCGAAGCCCGCCGCCGTCGCACCGTGGGAGACCGACACGACCTGCCTCTCGGTCGTCGACCGCGACGGGCTCGCGGTGTCGTTCATCAACTCGCTCTTCAACGCCTTCGGCTCGACGATCCTGGCGGCGAAGAGCGGCGTCATGCTGCACTGCCGCGGCACCTCGTTCCGCATCGATCCGAAGCACCCGAACCGCCTCGCGCCGCGGAAGCGCCCGATGCACACGATCATCCCGGGGATGGTGGCGAAGGGCGGGCGCGCCGTGATGCCGTTCGGCGTCATGGGCGGCCAGTACCAGTCCGCCGGCCATGCCGATTTCCTGGCGAGGCTCCTGCGCGACGGCCTCGACCTCCAGGCCGCGATCGACGCGCCGCGGATGTTCGCGCACGGCCCGGCCGTCCAGGTCGAGAACGGCGTCGACGACGCCGTGGTGCGTCATCTCGAGGCCCGCGGCCACAAGACCGAGCGTACGCCGACGCCGCTCGGCGGCGCCCAGGCGATCTGGATCGACCACGCCCGCGGCGTCCTTATCGGCGGCTCGGATCCCCGCAAGGATGGCTGCGCGCTGGGGTATTAGACGAAAGTCGTATCCGCTGCTGTTCCTTGCAGTCTAATAGACGTAGGCCTTGCGCAGCGTAAGCTCGCCCGGCTCGGCTTCGAGCAGTTTCTTCCACACCTCCAAGGGGCGGCTCGGCCGCCCTTTTTCTTGGCGCCGGCAAGGCGCCACGAGCCGTTTACCCTGCCGCCGTAGCCTCCGTGCCGGGTCGGCGGGGGCGGTCGCGTGGGGCAGATCAAGAATGCGGAATGGCTCCGGCAGCGCAACGAGCGGGCGCGGGCGCGCCTCCTCAAGGCGGTGCCGGAGGGATTCCCGAAGCCGGTGCTGCGCCACGCGCTCGCGGCGCGCTGGATTCCCGAGCTGCCGTCGCGGGCGGTCGAGCTCTACTGGCGGGCCCATCCCCTGCGCGCCGACCGCCTCGCCCGGGCGCTCGCCCGCCGCAGCGGCGCGCCGCCGGGTTGGGGCTGGAGTGAGGACGAGAGCTTCAGGACGCCGCCGGCGCCGTATCGCGACGCGCGCTTCGCCAAGGGGCCGGGTTCCTGCTGCATCTGCGGACAGCCGGTGTTCCGGTTCGGCTGGCATCGCGACATTACGGGCGCCGGCCGCGCGAGCCGCGGGCAGTGGCACGCGCCCTGTGTCGCGGCCTGGAAGTTCTGGAACGCGCCGAGCGATCAGGCCCGCCTCTTGAAGCGCCTGCAGGGACGTCGTTGCGGCACGACCGGACGGCGGCTCCTGCGCGGCGCCGAGGTCGACCACCGTGTCCCGCTCTTCCAGGTTTCGCGCCAGCACCGCGACCTGCCCTGGCCCGACCTCCTCGGCTTCTGGGGCACGCCGAACCTGCAGGTCATCAACCGTCGCGCCCATGTCGAGAAATGCGCCGCGGAGGCGGCCGACCGGGCCCGCGCGCGGGTGAAGGCGCAGCTCCCGGCGGCTCCGCCATAAGTCCGCTCGCCCCCTGAGTGATTTGCAGTGTGAGCTGCTTTCGATAAGACCCGTCAACACGCGGCCGGCGAGGCCGAGCTCGACGGCCTCTTGCTCTCGGGCACAGTTCAATCCGGGGTGCAGATCCCGGCGAATTCGGCCGCGACCTCATCCGCGGCGAAAAACCGGAGATCTCGTCGTCGCCGACGCGACCGATCCGATCGCGAACCGGCAGCGCCGTCCCGCGGCCTTGCAGGGACTATCGAGCAGCGTCTTCTCGCGCGATCTTCTTCGGCGCCGCCGCGAGCCGTGCGCCGAAGACCGCGCCTTACGAGTTGCGCGTGCATCGCCGCTACAACCCGACCGGCGCGACGCGGCTCAACATCGTGCCCGGCCTGATGGGCACGATCCTGGCGCTCACCATGCTGACCATGACTCATCTCGTAGAACATTTTCCCTGAATGATTGCAAAGCATTTGGTGCTGGCGCCAGACACAACCTGATTTTCCCTGGCAGCCGAGGACCAGGAGGTTTCAATGAAACTAGTCCCTCGTGAAAGGTTTGAGTCGGCTGGCAATTCATCGCCGATAAATACGCTCTTCAAGTTAGCGATGTCTGAAACTTCGTGCGGCCCGAGCACTACAGCGTACCCAGCCATTTTGAGATTTTACCACGCGCGAGTTATGTTCGGCGTATTTTTCCGCGATAGCAATTCCTTCGGCAAGTTCTTTGCGGCTAGCAATAACAACCCATCGATGACGCTCCGTCCACACGGTTGCAACGTAACCGCTGCCGTTCGTCAGGTAGGCGTCAGCAGGGAGAGGCTCGGTCCGCGATGGCTGGCACGGAAACCTCGGATGTCGGTTGCGGTAGAAGGTCCAAGCACTACGGCGTACCAGCCGTTCTCTGAATAAAATACCCGAGGCTGATAGCCGGCATAAACAGTTGCAACGCCTACGGCGTGTACGAGATCCTCCCAACTTGCAATTGCAATCCAACGCTCGCCGCTGGACAGTTTTAAATCCTCAGCGCTAGGAGAATTTTGCGTCGGCACAATGAAAAAAAATACAAAAGTAGATAGTATGGCTAAGGCTCGTGAGCAACCAATCATTTTCACCTCCTAAAAAGTGCATGTGAAAGACGACGTCTTATTACGTACATGAACGGCGAGGATTGATCTTATCGTCCAATGTCCCGGGGCCCTGACGGTAGGTTGCTCTCCAGCGGCAATGGTACCCGCATCAACCCAGGTCGTAAATGCATCGATACGAGGTGAAAGTCTCAGAGTGTCGCCGCCAAATCGTACAGCCACTCCAAGCGGGTTACATCGATTAGTGACTATATATAAATGACTACTCTCTTGAGGGATCACGCTTATGCAAGAACAATCTTCCCTAGTTAGTTTGCCGGACGCAGTAGCAGGCATTTCGGTGGGTGCCTGAGGGAGCAAACATGTTTCTCCGTCGCTGCTACATACTAATCCTTCGTTACACCACCGCCGGTTCCCGCAATATCCAGGCGAGGTAAGCTTGAAACAGCGCTGGCTACCCACAGGCATGGTGGTGTTACATGCCTCGTCCTCTGCGCAGAATCGACGGTCGCCGCAATATCTAGGAGCGGTGAGCTTAAAAACACCGCTGGCTCCCCTCAGGCATTGAGGTATTACATACCTCATCCTCTCGACAGAACCTGCCGTTACCGCAGTAACGGCACTTTTCTGGCGGACTCCATAGGCTTCATGTTCCCGTTCCGCGGCATGCCGATCTGGGCGCAGTACTTCGGCGAGGCACTGCCGCTGACCCACTACCTGCGCATCGTGCGCGGCCTCATGCTGAAGGCCGCGCGCTTCGCGGATCTGCGTGTTCGCGATGGCGGCCTTTCACGCTCGTTGCCATAGGCGCTGCGGCGACGCGGTTCAGGCAGATGCTGGAGTGATCACCTCTGCCGCGTAGTGGGAGAGGTCGCGTCAGCGCGGGCAGCGCCGACGGGTGAGGGCAGCGCTCGTCACTCCCCTCACCCCGACCCTCTCCCGCCAAGCGGGAGAGGGAGCTAGCGCAGCACCACGACCTTGGTGCCGAGCTTCACCCGGTTGTAGAGGTCGATCACGTCCTCGTTCGTCATGCGGATGCAGCCCGAGGAGACCGCCTGGCCGATGGTCTCCGGCTCGTTCGAGCCGTGGATGCGGTAGAGCGTGCCGCCGAGATACATGGCGCGGGCGCCGAGCGGGTTCTCGGGGCCGCCCGGCATGTAGCGCGGCAGGTCGGGCCGGCGGCGGATCATCTCGGCCGGCGGGCGCCAGTCCGGCCACTCGCGCTTCAGGCTGACCGACTTCGTGCCGGACCACTCGAAGCCCGGGCGCCCGACGCCGACCGCGTACTGGATCGCCTCGCCGCGGCTCGTCACGTAATAGAGCCGGCGCTCCTCGGTCGAGATCACGATGGTGCCGGGCGCGTAGCGGGTGTCGAAGCTGACGAGCTGGCGCGGGATCGGCGTCGCCTGCGGCCGGTACTGCTCGTCGTAGGATGGGTCCGGCTGGGCGTAGTAGCCGTATTGCGGCTGCGATCCATAGGCGCCGTATTGCGCGCCAGGGGCGTAGCCGGCCTGCCCGCCATAGGCGGCGTATTGCGGCTGCCGCGCCTCGTAGGAATTGCCCCAGAACAGCCCTTGAGCGGCGGCATGCTGCGAGAAGAGCGCAGCCGAGAGGAGCCCGGCAAGGGCCAAGACTTTGCAATGCATGGCAGCATTTCCCTCGTGACGTGTTGACGAGGAAACGCAATGGCCGCGGTTCGGTTCAATCGTTCAAGCAGAGCTTCGAATTAACCTTTCGCCCAAGCCAGAAGCACGTCGCGCGCGCGCAGCCCCGGGACCGCGCCGAGACGGGCGGCGGCCGCGTTGACACGCGAGATGACGCCGTCCTTAAAGGAGGAACGCGCCTCGCCGATGCGCGCCGAGGCGGCCGCGACGGTGAACGCCGCGACGCCGCGCCGCTCGAGCGCCGCGAGCCGTCCGATCCCCGCCTCCTCGATGCCGATGCCGGCATCGTTGAACACCGCCGCGAAGGCGTCGGTGCGCAGCGCCATCGCCGGGTCGCCGCCGACGAGGCCGCCATGCGAGCCGGTCACCACGATGGCGCCGGCGTCTGCGGGCGCCGCCATGGCGGCGGAATCGACGAGGATGATCCGGCGGAGCGCGCCGTCGCCGATCTCGCTGCGCCCCTCGCCGACGGGCGGCGCATCGGTCGCGCGGATATGCGGCGCGCCGGTCAGGAGCACCGCCGCCTCGAGACAGGCCATCTGAGGGCGCACGCCAGCTTGCGCCGCGGCATCGTTCGAGACGCTGATCCGCCCGCGCGCAATCATGTCCTCGGTGTCGCCGATGCGGCAGCTCTCGTGCGACACGGCCGCGGCCGCGATGCCGAGGGCATCGAGATAGGCGAGCGCGCCGATCCCGGCCGCGTCCTTGCCGATGCCGGCGTCGTTCAGGATCACGGCGCGCAAGCCGGCCTTTGCGGCGAGATAGCCCGGATAGCGGCCGCCATGCGAGCCCGATACCACCACCTGTCCGGAGGCGTCGGGCGGCAGCTTGGTGATGGTGTCGGCCGCGAGGATTCCGGGCGCGACGGCATGGACCAGGGGCATGGCGAATTTCGGTGCCTAAGCTATGAAAGCTTGCTCATCCGGGCCGGAAAGCTTGCTCATCCGGGCCGTCCTCCCAAGCCCCTCATCCTGAGGTGCGAGCGCGTAGCGCGAGCCTCGAAGGACGCACCCTGCCCGCACAGCGCCCAACCGCCGGTGCGTGCTTCGAGGCTCGTCGCTACGCTCCTCGCACCTCAGCATGAGGAGCGTTGTGATCATTCTCTTGCCTGACAAACCGCCCTGCAAGGGCGCGTTGACGCGGCGTTAACCCGGTTAGTAGCGTCCAGCCAAATCAAGCTTTAAGGAACAAGGAACCGCCGGAACGGCGGATCGGGGGCTCATCCAGGTGAACGAGCGCGTCGCGCCCAATCTCGACGTCGAGCGCCTCTTGGCGCACCACCGCCTCATGTGGCGCATCCGCGCCTTCGAGGAGCTGGCGCTCGAGGGCTTGCGGGAGAAGCTCGTCCTCGGGGCGATCCATCCTTCGATCGGCCAGGAGGGGGTCGCGGCGGGCGTCTGCGCCAATCTTGCCCGCGACGACGTGCTGCTCTCGACGCATCGCGGGCACGGCCACACCCTCGCCAAGGGCGCCGACCCGCTCGCCATGATGCGCGAGCTGTTCGGGCGTGAAGGCGGCAATTGCGGCGGCAAGGGCGGCTCGATGCACATCGCCGACTTCGAGGTCGGCATGCTCGGCGCGAACGGCGTCGTCGCGGCAAACATCGTCATCGCGGCGGGCGCCGCGCACGCCGTCAAGCTCAAGCGCGAGAAGAAGATCGTCTGCTGCATCTTCGGCGACGGCGCGATCAACCGCGGGCCGTTCCTCGAGGGGCTGAACTGGGCGAAGGTCTTCGAGCTGCCGGTGCTGTTCGTGTGCGAGGACAACGGCTTTGCGGCGACGACGCGGACGAAGGCCATGACTGCCGGCGATGGCGCCTCGGCGCGCGCGCGAGCGATCGGGCTTCCCGCCGAGGAGATCGACGGCAACGACGTGCTCGCGGTCGATCTTGCGGCGCGCGAGACGATCGGCGCCGTGAGGGAGGGCGGCGGCCCGCGCTTTCTCCACCTCCATACCTATCGCCTCACCGGCCACACCGGCGCCGACCCCGCGACCTACCGGCCGAAGGAGGAGGTCGAGACGCGCTGGCGCGACGACCCGATCGCCCGCGCGGCGTCGCTTCTCGAAAGCGCCGGCGCAAAGGGCGGCGCGCTCACGGCCGCCCGCAACGAGGCCTTCGCGGAAATGCTCCAGGCCTACGACGCCGCCAAGGCGACGCCCTATCCGCCGGTCGAGCACGCCTTCGCCGACGTCCAGGACATCGGCGACCCGCGCCGGGAGGCTTTCTGATGGCGTGCCATTCTCGTTTGGGCGCCAGTGCGCGACCCCTCTCCCGGAGGGAGAGGCCGACTCGCCGAAGGCGAGCGGGTGAGGGGTTACGGTCTAATCGGATAGAGCGGTGGGCCCTCACCCCGGCCCTCTCCCCGCTGGGGAGAGGGGGCGCGGTGTCGCCGTCCCTGCGAACCGTTGGAAGTTCGCCATGGCGGTGTTGAGCTACGCCGAGGCGTCGCGCGCCGCGATCGCCGAGGAGATGCGGCGCGACCCGACCGTGTGGGCGGTCGGCGAGGACCTCGGCCGCGGCGGCGTGTTCGGCCAGTACAAGGGCCTCGTCGAGGAGTTCGGGCCGGAGCGCATCTCCGACGCGCCGATCTCGGAGGCCTGCATCATGGGCGCCGCGGTCGGCGCCGCCATGATGGGCACGCGGCCGATCGTCGAGATGCGCTTCTCGGACTTCGCGCTCTGCGCCGTCGACGAGCTCGTCAACCAGGCCGCGAAAGCGCGCTACATGTTCGGCGGCCAGACGCGCGTGCCGCTCGTCGTGCGCGAGCCGATCGGCATGTGGCGCTCGTCGGCTGCGCAGCATTCGCAGTCGCTCGAGGCCTGGTACGCCCACATCCCGGGCCTCGTCGTCGCCTGCCCGGCGACGCCGGCCTGCAACAAGGGGCTGATGAAGGCGGCGATCCGCTGCGACGATCCCGTCGTCTACATGGAGCACAAGAACCTGTGGGGCCTCGAAGGCGAGGTGCCGGAGGGCGACGTGTGCATGCCTTTCGGCGAGGCGCGCATGGTGCGCGAGGGCCGCGATCTTACCATCGTCTCCTGGTCCGCCCAGGTGATCGGCTGCGCCAACGCCGCCGAGGCGCTCGCCGCGAAGGGCATCAATGCCGAGGTCATCGACCTGCGCACGCTCTGGCCGTGGGACAAGGCGCGCGTGCTCGCGAGCGTCGAGAAGACCGGGCGGCTGCTCGTGGTGCAGGAGTCGGTCTCGGTCGCCGGCTTCGGGGCGGAGGTCGCGGCGAGCGTCGCGGAATGCCTGCACACGGCGCTGAAAGCCCCGGTGCGCCGCCTCGGCGCGCCGCGCGTGCCGATCTCCTACGCGCCGCCGCTCGAGGATGTGGTGCGGGTGAGCGAGGCGATGATTGAGCGCGCGGCGGAGGCGTTGGTGCGGGGGTGAGTTTTTCCTCTCCCCGCTTGCGGGGAGAGGGCCTCGGACCCCTTGTCGGGTCCGAGGCAAGCGCAGCGCAGCGGAGCGAAGGTGAGGGGCTTGGGGGCGCACCCGGCCCCTTGTAAGTCTCGAATCGCTGGATCGGCTATTCTGGCCGGTGCGGTG